>CAZBBV010000008.1:4178-15800 GCA_964490025.1 uncultured Cryomorphaceae bacterium
ATTTTCTTTTTCAGTTGCTTGTTTTCCACCACCAGATTGGTCTTGTCCAATGCGTTGCGCACGGTGCTCAGCAATCGGTTCAGGTCGGGTGGCTTGGAGATAAAGTCGAAAGCGCCTTTCTTAATGCTTTCCACGGCGGTTTGTATGTCGCCATGGCCGGATATCATCACCACGCTGGTTTCGGGCTTCATCATTTTGATCATTTCCAGCACCTCCATGCCGTCCAGTCCGGGCATTTTTATGTCGGTCATCACCAGGTCGTAGTCTTTGTTTTTTATCATTTCTATGCCGTCGCGACCGTTGGCGGCTTCGTCCACCTCGTAGCTTTTGTTTTCGTCGGAAATGATGTTTTTGAGCACATTACGAATGCTGAGCTCGTCTTCAATGATGAGGATTTTAGCCATGGAAAAGTTTTTCTGAAAGTTCGTTAATGACGCCTTCTTTGAGGGCGTAGGTGGAAAGCAACATTTGTTCCAAGCGGGCTTCGTTGAGCACATGTTTCATGAGCATGAGGCTCAGCACGATCATATCGGCGCGCATGGGAATGAGACCGGGCATCTGTAGTCGTTCAGCTAAAGTGCTGTGTCGAACGCTATTGTAGATTTTCTCAAAATCGTCCTCACGAAAGCTGAAACCGCTCTGAATAAGTGGTTCTTCTTGTTGGTACAGCTGAACGAGAATCATTTCAGCCAGGGTGTCGAAGCTTCCAGACGAGCCTATAAGACGCCGCGGTGGATGCTCGCGACAGGCAGCCAGGAGGTCAACTAATTTTTTATTCACGTGTTCCAAGATGCGGGCTTCGTCCTCTTCCGTTATTGGGTCGGAAGGTTTGAATTTTTCCAACAGTCGACTAACGCCCAACTTGTAGCTCTTTTGCCAAAACACTTCGCGGTTGTTGCACAGTATGAACTCAGTGCTACCGCCGCCAATGTCCATGATGAGGTCGGGCGTGGAAGTTAGGGGAATGGCGGCCTGCACGCCTTTGTGGATCAGTTCTGCCTCTCGGGTTCCGGAAATGACTTGAATGGGGAGTCCATAAAGTTCAAAAACCTTATCGGTAAATTCTTTTCCGTTGTCGGCCCCGCGAATGGCGCTGGTGGCGAAGGCCATGATGTTTTCTATACCGTAGTGTGAAATGGTTTTCAGGTGCTCGCCAATGGCTTGTATGCCTCGTTGAAAGGCATCCGGTGCAATGTGGTTTTTATCAATGCCGCCCTGGCCCAGCTTTACCGGAATTTTGGCCGTAAAAAGCATTTGCCATTTTCCACGGTGGGTGATGTCGCAAAGGAGAACATTGAAAGTATTGGTGCCTAGGTCAATTATGGCTAGTTTCATTGAGGGGAGTTGTCGGTGGTGGTGGGAATAATGACTGAGCTCTTTACATGCAAATCGCGTTGCGGGAAAGGAATGGTGACTTTGTGTTCACGGAATTTTTTGTCGATCGCAAATCGAAGATCACTTTTAACAAGCTCAATTCTGAACAATTGCTTGCTGAAGAAAATGAGGTCGAAAATCAGGGCTGAATCGCCGAAATCGCGGAAATGCACCAGCGGCGCAGGGTTTTTTGCTACGTCTTTGTTTTCTCTTGCCACCTGCAAAAGAAGCTCCTTGATAAGTCCCGTATCGCTGCCATAGGCCACGCCTACACTAACGCGAAAGCGAGCGGTTCGGCCATTTTGTGTCCAGTTGATGACATTCTCATTTACAAACTTATGGTTGGGAATAATGACCACTATGTTTTCACGCGACAACACCGTGGTGGTGCGCAAATTCACCTCTTTCACTTCGCCCACCATTCCGTTTACCTCAATGATGTCGCCGGCGGTAACCGTGCGCTCGCTTAGAATGAGAAAACCCGAAACCAGGTCGTTGAACAATGCCTGCAGTCCCAGGCCAATGCCGACCAAAAGAGCGGTGGAACCAGCGATAAGGACGGTAATGTTTACACCCAGGATGTCGAGAATGAGCACAATGGCAATGGTGTAAAGGAGGTATTGCGAAACCTGAACTACGGCATACACCCTTCCCGTGTCGTGCTCTTCTTTAAGCCGCCTTCTAATAAATTTCTTGATAAGAAGGATCAGCAATCTGATTACTACCAGAATAATGGCAATTTGGACAAAGTCCCAAGAAGTGAGCTCGAATTTTCCGACTTTCAGAAAGGAATATTCCAAGCCCGATTTTATTTTTTGCCAGATTTCCTCCATTAGCCTTTATACCTGATCCATTTGAATAGCTCGGCGTAGGTTACCTTTTTGCCATACATCAAAATACCAGTACGGTAAATTCGAGATGCTACCCATACGGTGCCCAGAAATCCGAGTATCAAAAGCGCCATGCTCAGAACCACCTCCCACATGGCAACACCGGTGGCAATGCGCACCATCATAACCACCGGGCTGGTGAGCGGAATCATGCTGAACCAAAAAGCCATGGGCGTGTCAGGATTTTCCATGACGCTTTGCGCTACCACGAAAGCGAAAATCAAAGGAATGGTAACAGGAAGCATGAATTGTTGGGTATCGGTTTCGCTGTCTACCGCACTGCCAATGGCGGCGAAGAGCGCTCCATACAAAAGATATCCGCCCAGAAAGTAGAACAGGAAGCTTCCCAGAATGAGCGGGAAATTGATGGAATTGATTTGTTTAAACACCTCCAATGCCCCAGGGTCAACGCCTTGGTTGGCGCCCATTTGATCGGCGAGCATGGAGGGGTCGTACATGGCGCCGAAAATGATGATTTGAGCAACCGTTACCAATACGCCAGTGAGCACCACCCAGGCCACAAACTGTGTGAGACCCACTAGCGCTACGCCCACTACTTTGCCCATAAGCAATTGGAAGGGTTTCACGGATGAGATGATGACTTCTACAATTCTGCTGGTTTTTTCTTCGATCACCCCGCGCATCACTTGGGCGCCATATAGGAAAATGAAGAAGTATATCAGGATGGCAGCAATGAATCCGACTGCGGTAGACAATCCTGAAAATTTCTCTTCTTCGGTTCCTCCTTCTATGCTAATGTTGCTGAGGGTAATGTTGGTTTTCGAGCGTTCCAATTGCTCAAGATCGACCCCTGCAAGTGTGAGTTTAATTTGCTCAATATCCTTTTCCAACAATCGAGTGAGGTAGGTAGTGGTGCTAATTGGCGCTGTTTTTTGGGTGTACAGCTGAATGCTTTTTTCCACATAACTCAGGTCGCAATTGTCGCCGCAAGGAATGTAGAGCAGGGCGTAGTTTTCCGCTTTTTCAAGTTCCTTCTTCGCTTCAGCAAGACTTATATCGGGCAGATATTCAAAACTGTGCTCTTTGTTTTCCTTCAGTTCGTTGTCGAACAGGTTGGTTTCGTCCAGCACCAAAATCTTTTTACTACCGGTATTGGACATAGCCAATACCACAGGCACCACAAAGATGGCCGCCATGAGTAGAGGCCCGAGCAGGGTCATGATGACAAAAGATTTTTTCCTTACCCTCGAGAGGTATTCGCGTTTGATGATGAGGCCGGTCTTATTCATGGTCGCTTCCTTCTACGGTTTGTATAAAAATGTCGTTGGCACTAGGGATTTCTTCGCTGAAATGGACAATTTCGCCTAAGCTCATCAGCTTTGTCAATAGTTCGTTTGAGCGCATGTTTTCAGCAGTCTTCAGCCGCAGGTGATGTCCTGTATGCTCGATCAGTTCAACTCCGGGAATCTCGCTCCACTCCATGCTGGCGCTGTATTCCACCCCGAAGATGTGCTGTTTGTAGCGGTGCTTGATATCGGAAAGTTTGCCTTCCAACACTTTTTTCGAGCGGTTGATGAGCGCAATGTGGTCGCACAGCTCTTCTACCGATTCCATGCGGTGGGTAGAGAAGATGATGGTAGCTCCTCGGTCGCGCAATTCAAGGATTTCGTTTTTTATCAGATTGGCATTTATAGGGTCGAAGCCGCTAAAAGGCTCGTCGAAAATGAGCATTTTGGGTTCGTGCATCACGGTGGTGATGAACTGAACTTTTTGCTGCATGCCTTTCGAAAGTTCTTCAACTTTCTTATCCCACCAGCCTTTCATCTCAAATTTATCGAACCAATACTTCAACCTTTCCTTCGCATCTTTTTCACGCATGCCTTTTAACTGTGCCAAGTAAACTGCTTGTTCGCCCACGCTCATTTTCTTATATAGGCCACGTTCTTCGGGCAAATAGCCAATGTGTTCGATATGATTGGGCGAAAGCTGTTCGCCGTCGAAAATCACCTTGCCACTATCGGGAGCGGTGATCTGGTTGATGATGCGAATTAGTGATGTTTTTCCGGCACCATTGGGGCCAAGAAGGCCGTAGATGCTTCCTTTTGGTACGGTGATACTTACCTGGTCCAGCGCCCGGTGATTGGCGTAGTTTTTAACGATTTCCTGAACCTCAAGAATGTTGCTCATAATATTATGGGTATAAAAAAAGGCTGCTCAAATAAAGCAGCCAATTTAGGTTTCTGAGTGGTTTTATCCGAACATATCCTTCACCTTGTCGAAGAAGCTTTTGGTATTCTTGTCCGGTTTTGGGATAAAATTGGCAGCCGTGCGTTGGCTTTCTAAAAAAGTGCGTTGCTCTTTGGTCAGGTTTTGCGGTGTCCACACGTTGATGTGCACCAGCAGGTCGCCACGACCGTAGCCGTTTACGTCCGGCATTCCTTTGCCTTTTAGTCTTAATACTTTACCCGACTGCACGCCTTCTTCAAGTTTCATTTTTGCACTTCCTCCTAATATAGGCACCTCCACTTGGGTGCCCAATGCAGCGTCCGGCCAACTGATGTGCAACTCGTAATGTAGGTTATTTCCTTCCCGCACCAGTGTAGGGTGTGGTTCTTCTTCAATTACCACCAAAAGGTCGCCGGCAGGGCCGCCTTTTGGGCCCGCGTTTCCTTTTCCACGCACATTGAGTTGCATGCCTTCGGCCACTCCGGCGGGAATCTTTATGGTCACCACTTCTTCTTGTCGTTCAAGTCCTTCTGGATTTCCGCCACGACCTTCGGAAATTTTTCCGTCGCCTTGGCATGTGGGGCAAGTGCTGGTGGTTTGCATCTGACCCAATATGGTATTCGTAATGCGCGTAACACCGCCGGTGCCTTTGCAGCTCGGGCATGTTTTGAAAGTGGCTTTGGGATCATTCACCCACTTCAGCACTTTGATGGTTTTCTCCACACCATCTGACATTTCTTCCAGGGTCAGCTTCACACGGATGCGAAGGTTTGAACCTCTGCGAGAGCGAGCTCCTCCACCTCTGCCTTGTTGTCCGCCAAAGAAGCTTTCGAATGGACTACCACCACCGCCGAAAATGTCGCCAAACTGGCTGAAGATGTCGTCCATGCTCATGCCACCACCAAAACCGGCAGCACCCTGACCCATGCCTGCATGACCAAAACGGTCGTACTTGGCTTTTTTGTCGGCATTACTCAGCACTTCGTAGGCTTCGGCAGCTTCTTTGAATTTTTCTTCGGAGTCCTTATCATCCGGATTTTTATCCGGGTGGTATTTCAATGCCAGCTTGCGGTAGGCTTTTTTTATCTCCTGCGCGTCGGCATTCTTAGCAATGCCCAAAACCTCATAATAATCTCTCTTTGCCATGATTGCTGCTTATTGTCCTACCACCACCTTGGCGTATCGGATTACTTTTTCGTTTAGGCGGTAGCCTTTTTCCACCTGATCAATGATTTTCCCTTTCAAATCCTCGGTGGGCGCACTGATGCTGGTGATGGCTTCGTGCAGGTCGGTGTCGAGCAATTGACCGGAAGGATTTTCTATAGGTTTCAATCCTTGTTGTTCCAGTGTAGAAACCAACTTGTGCTGCACCAATTGAACGCCTTGCTTCAAGGTTTCCAAATCTCCCGTTTTGTCCAAGCTGCTCATGGCGCGTTCAAAATCGTCCACCACCGGGAGCAATTTTTTAATCAGTTCTTCGGAGGCGGTGCTTATCCATTCCGATTTTTCTTTTTGTGTGCGCTTTCTGAAATTGTCGAATTCGGCAAACAGGCGCAGATACTTCTCGTTCGCTTTTTCTAGTTCTTCCTTCAGAAGTTCTTCGGGGGTGGTTATCGGTGCTTCCGCGGTGGCAGTGGTGCCTTGAGCGTTTGCTAAATGTTCTTCGTTTGTTGTTTTGTCTTTCTTCCTGGCCATGGTTCCTTTCCTTTTGTTTGGGCGGCAAATATCAACAATTAAACCAGTGGATATTCGGTGCCAATGTGACAGAAAAGCCGCGTGCACAAAACAAAAAAGCCTCTTCGCTTGGCACGAAGAGGCTTCAAGAATTTTGTCTCTAAAATTAGTTAACCAAGGTTTGCATTTTTCTTCTCAATGCTTCTCCGCGAAGGTTTTTGGCTATGATTACGCCTTTGTCATCTATCAACAGATTGGATGGAATGCTGTTTACGCCATAAGCATTGGCTGCAGCATTGTACCAACCCTTGAGGTCGCTCACATGATAAGGCCATGAAAGCTTGTCATTGGTGATGGCGCGTGTCCAGTCGCCTTTGGGGTCTTTTTGTCTTGGAGTCCCGTCGCGGTTCACCAAGCCATCCAGCGAAACAGAGTATACAGTAAAACCTTTTGAACCTTTCAGCTTGAGGTCTTTATACTCTTCATACACACTCACAATATTTGGGTTTTCTGTACGACAAGGACCACACCACGAGGCCCAAAAGTCAATAAGCACGTACTTTCCTCTAAGGTCTGAAAGCTTGTAAACTTTTCCGTCCGGACTGGTTTGCGCAATATCGGGTGCAATTTCGCCTACGTTTAGCCCTGTGTTTTGTGCGGGGTAAAATGCCCAAGTGGCAAGTGCAATAGCCAAGATGGCAGGAAGAATAAGTTTTGTTGATTTCATCATCTCTATGTTTAGTTTGTAAGGTGCATTTGCATTAATTGTTCCGCAAATTTAAGATCTCACGATATCTGCTCCAATGGCGTTCAATCGTCCTTCTATATTTTCATATCCGCGGTCTATCTGTTCAATATTGTGAATAGTGCTTTTCCCTTCTGCGCTCATAGCGGCAATGAGCAAAGAAATTCCCGCGCGAATGTCGGGTGAGGTCATGGTGGTGCCTTTTAGGGGAAACTGCCTACCAAGACCGATTACCGTGGCGCGGTGCGGATCGCAAAGGATGATCTGAGCGCCCATGTCTATAAGCTTGTCCACAAAGAAAAGACGACTTTCAAACATCTTCTGGTGGATGAGCACACTGCCTCGTGCTTGGGTGGCAGTTACCAGCACTACACTCAACAAATCGGGAGTGAAGCCTGGCCATGGCGCGTCGGCAATGGTGAGGATGGACCCGTCTATAAAGTTTTCTATTTCGTACAGATCCTGAGCGGGAATATAGATGTCGTCGCCTCTGCGTTCTAACGAAATGCCCAGTTTCTTGAATACTTCCGGAATCATTCCCAGTTCGTCGTAGGCTGTGTTTTTTATGGTTAGCTCACTCTTGGTCATGGCGGCCATGCCAATGTAGCTGCCTATTTCTATCATGTCCGGCAAAATGGTGTGTTCGCATCCTTTCAGTTCCGCCACTCCTTCCACCTGTAGCATGTTGGAACCAATGCCTGTGATTTTGGCACCCATGGCATTGAGCATTTTGCTCAGCTGCTGTATGTAGGGCTCGCATGCGGCATTGTAGATGGTTGTTTTGCCTTCAGCCATTACTGCGGCCATCAGCACGTTGGCAGTTCCGGTTACGGAAGCTTCGTCCAAGAGCATGTATGCGCCACGCAATTGGTCGGCATGCACAGTGTAGAAACTTTCTTTGTCAGAATAAGTGAATTTGGCGCCAAGTTTTTCGAAGCCCAAAAAGTGGGTGTCTAAACGGCGGCGGCCAATTTTATCTCCACCCGGTCGTGGCATATAGCCTTTCCCAAAGCGCGCCAATAGGGGGCCAATGATCATAATCGATCCGCGGAGGGATGAGCCTTTTTTCTTGAATTCTTCCGAAATCAGGTATTCCAGATTTACATCATCTGCCTGAAAGGAATACCGGTTAGGGCCAAGTGGTTGAACCTTTACACCGAGATCGGCCAAAAGCTCAATGAGTTTTACCACATCAATGATGTTGGGTATGTTGTTGATCACCACCTTTTCGCGGGTGAGCAAGACCGCGCAAATTACTTGTAAGGCTTCGTTTTTTGCGCCTTGTGGGGTGATGCTTCCTTTTAGTTGTTTTCCTCCTTGAATGGTGAAAGTGGCCATTAATTTCTGCGCTTAAAGTTCTTTTTCGGTTTTTTTCTGATAATCTGACGAGGAGCTTGCGGAACCACGGTGCTGAACACAAAGTCGTCGCTTGGCTTCAGTTTTCCGTTCGACAATTCCTCCAGATGTTTTAGGATAACGGTATCGGCCACTGTATCCTTGTTCCAGGTGAGATAACTTTTTTTCATCTGATTGGCTATGGCGCGCACCAGGCCTTCTTTTAGTTCGCCGTCTTCCATTTCCACGCAGTAATCAATCATGTTTATGATGGTCTTGCCATAATATCGATACTTTATGTTCGACTGGGGGTAGGGCAGTGCCTCCGGTTTTACATACAAGCTTTCGCGGCTGGGAATGGGGTAGGGCGAATCGACATCCAATTTGAAATCGGACATAATAAAAAGGTGGTCCCAAAGCTTGTGTTGGAAGTCGGCCACATCACGAAGGTGTGGGTTCAAATTTCCGATTACATCAATGATAGAGCGTGCAACTTTGTTGCGTTCGTCGCGGTCTTCTATACTTATAGCAAAATCGACCATGCTCTGCACATGTCGGCCATATTCTGGGATAATCAGTTTCGGACGGGCAGTATTGTATTCCATTTCTTCTTTTTTCAATGGCCTCAAAGGTAACATCTTTGAACAGGCCTATATCAACTTAATCTTAGCGAACTTAAGCAAGAGCTTTTTTTCGCCCACGTGGTCGAACATCACGGTGGCTTTTGCGCTCGCTCCGTCACCTTCTACAACGGTTATGGTTCCTTTGCCAAAGGTCTCGTGCTCTATGCGCGTTTGGGGAACAAATTGTTCCAATCCGAAAACCTGCTGCGGCTGGGCAGATGGCGGCGGAATTCGCTTCAGGTTCTTTTTCTGAACAATGGAAGGCGAGGCAGCCACAGGCTTTTCGCGGATAGGTTTTGGCGCTTCCTTTTGAAAGACAAAACTTCTGGGACTTCCCCACGAGTTGTCGCTTCGCTGGGTGGTAGGATTCAGGAAATTCACCGATTTCGAGTCAATTTCTTGAATGAAGCGACTCTGTTCGTTGCTCACTATTTTCCCCCAACGAAAACGATTGATAGCCCAACACAGGTTTGCACTTTTCTCAGCACGGGTAACAGCCACATAGAAAAGCCGCCGTTCTTCCTCAAGGTCATTGCGGTCGTCGAGCGCCATCATGGAGGGAAAGAGGTTTTCCTCCAATCCTACTATATATACGTGCTGAAACTCGAGGCCCTTGGCCAAGTGTATGGTCATGAGGCTCACACTGTCTTTGTCGTCCGGATTTTCCGTGTCGGCATCCGTTAGCAGCAGCACCTCAGAAAGGTAGGTGGCTAAGTCGGGCTTAATGTCTTCTTCTCGACTTCGCTCCACAAAAGTCTGAATGCCATTTAGAACCTCGTTAATATTCTCTAAGCGGCTGCGGTCTTCCGGCACCATGCTGTCCTGATATTCGCGTACAATTCCGGAAGATTTGGCAATATGTTCAGCCAGTTCAAAGGCTTCGTATTGATCGGTGAGGTATTGAAAGCTTTGAATCATGCTCACAAAATTGTGAAGCTTGGTGCGCGTTCCGCTGTTCAGCCCCGCAACACCGCGTTCTATCTCGAGCACCATAGCCTCCCAGAGCGTTATGTTTTCGCGGTGAGCAAGGGCGGAGATTTTCTCTACAGTAGTATCTCCTATACCCCGTGCAGGATAGTTAATGATGCGGCGCAACGATTCCTCGTCTTTCGTGTTTACCGTCACTTTCAGGTAGGCCAGCAGGTCTTTTACTTCCTTTCGCTGGAAGAAAGAAACACCGCCATAGATTCTGTATTTAATATTGCGCCTCCTTAAGGCTTCCTCGATAGCACGGCTTTGCGCATTGGTTCGGTATAGAATGGCAAAGGCTGAAGGTCTGAGTTGTTCTCTGAGTTGGCGTTCCAAAATATTTTCGGCTACAAACGAAGCTTCGCCGCTGTCCGAATCGGCTCGATATACATTGAGCTTTTCGCCTTCGGCATTTTCGGTAAAAACCTCCTTCTTAATCTGGTTTTGGTTGTTTTTTATAATGCTGTTTGCCGCTGCCACAATGTGTTTCGAGCTACGGTAGTTTTGTTCCAGCTTCAATATGGCGGCATCCGGATAGTCTTTTTTGAAACTTAGGATATTCCGAATATCGGCCCCACGAAACGAGTAAATACTTTGCGAATCGTCGCCTACCACGCAAATGTTTTCATATCGGCTGGCAAGCATTTTAATGATAAGGTATTGTGCGTGGTTCGTATCCTGATACTCATCCACCATCATGTAGCGAAATCGATTCTGGTATTTTGCCAGCACTTTCGGAAATCTATTCAGTAGTTCATAGGTCTTCACGAGCAGGTCGTCAAAATCCATCACACCGGCACGAAAGCAGCGCTCGCAGTAGGCAGCATATATCTCTCCCATTTTGGGCATTCTTGAGCTGGCGTCATACGAAACCAAATCAGCGTTGTTCCAATAGGCTTCCTTAGTAATTAGGCTGTTTTTGAAGGAAGAAATCCTGCCCTGAACGCTCTTGGGTTTATAAATTTCTGCGTTCAGGCCGCTGTCTTTTATGATTTGTGTAATCGCTTTTCGAGAATCTTCAGCGTCGTAGATGGTAAAGTTGGACGGATATCCCAATCGCTGTGCTTCAACACGAAGAATCCTTGCAAAGATGGAGTGGAAAGTTCCGGCCCAAATATTTTTCGCTTCGTGCCCCACCAATCTTTCAATTCGGTCTTTCATCTCTTTCGCCGCCTTATTGGTAAAGGTTAGGGCAAGAATTTGGAACGGATCGACGCCTTTGGAGATGAGATGCGCCACACGGTAGGTGAGCACACGGGTTTTACCTGATCCCGCGCCGGCCACAATCATCAACGGACCATCTATGGTGGTTACGGCTTGAAGTTGAACAGGATTTAATTCTTGGAGATAGTTGTTCATTCGGCAAAATATTCTGCAGTGCCCGAAAATAGATAAAATCAAACCGCGGGGTCAAGTTTCACGTCCTAGTTTTTCAACATCTATTACCTACATTTACCCGTCCTTATACCAAACCTATGAGAAGAATAAGTCTACTACTGCTGCTTATTGTAAATCTAGCACAAGCACAAGTGATTGCTCCGCCTGATACTTTTATGTGTCTTTCCCAACCCATAACGCTCACGGCAACTTATTTAGGTGGTGGTGGTACTACGTCTTATGCGGACTCGCTGATACCTGTGAATATTACGCCAATAACCGGTCAGGTATATTCCGGTCCGGATGACCAGAACAGCCCTGTAGTGAATATGAACTTTGATTTTTGCTTTTATGGCAATTCGTATAATCAATGTTTGGTTTCTACGAATAATTAAATTCAGTTTAATCTAGGTGCTGCAGGAGGATTTTCTCCTTGGGTCACTCAAGC
>CAZBBV010000009.1:0-15410 GCA_964490025.1 uncultured Cryomorphaceae bacterium
TTCAATAAAGGTTTATCCGACAAGAACTTGAAACTTGTTGTGAAAATGACGGGCCATCAAGTTCTTCGACTATTCAGCATGGAAAGGCTGAATTTGGGTTTTAATGTTTCAAACGAAAAGAGCTAGCAAGTGTACAAGTCCCTGGAAGCTGCCATTTTGGATTTAGAGAAAAACGGCCATCTGATTCGGATCAGAGAGGAAGTAGATCCGCATTTAGAAATGTCGGCATTACATCTCCGAGTATTTGAGCAACAAGGGCCGGCTTTGTTTTTTGAAAAGGTGAAAGGAAGCCGCTTTCGCGCAGTGAGCAACTTGTTTGGGACACTCGATCGCAGCCGCTTCCTGTTTCGCGATACATTGGAAAGCGTGAAAAGTGTAGTGGAACTAAAAGGCGATCCTTCTCTTTTGCTCAAGCACCCGTTGCGCTATGCTTCTGTGCCATTCACCGGACTTAGCGCGCTACCCATGCGCTCCGGTTCAGCAGCTGTTCGCTATGGAGAATGCAAAATATCCGATTTGCCACTCATACACCATTGGCCAAAAGATGGCGGGGCATTTGTGACCCTTCCGGCCGTGTACACGGAAGATGCGGACAAGCCGGGCGTTATGAATTCGAATCTTGGTATGTACCGAATTCAACTTTCAGGGAATGAATATGAACTGAATAAAGAGATAGGGCTTCATTACCAATTGCACCGAGGTATAGGCGTACATCAAACCAAGGCCAATGCGAAAGGACTACCGCTGAAAGTGAGTGTTTTTGTGGGTGGTCCTCCTGCGCATATTTTTTCGGCAGTGATGCCCTTGCCTGAAGGTATTAGCGAATTGACCTTTGCAGGCGCATTGGGTGGCAGACGCTTTCGTTATAGCCATGCGGATGGATTTGGCATTTCGAATGATGCCGATTTTGTGATTACCGGAGAGGTGTTTCCCGGAGAAAACAAACCCGAAGGTCCTTTTGGCGATCACTTGGGCTATTACAGCCTTGCCCACGATTTCCCGTTGATGCGCGTACACAAGGTGTGGCACCGAAAGAATGCCATTTGGCCCTTCACGGTTGTGGGTCGCCCGCCACAAGAAGACACGCAATTTGGCGCGCTAATACACGAAATTACAGGAAGCATTGTGCCGAAAGAAATTCCGGGTGTACACGCTGTACATGCTGTAGATGCCGCGGGTGTGCATCCGTTGCTCCTGGCCATTGGCTCTGAACGGTACACACCTTATTTAGAGAAAAAACGGCCACAGGAATTGCTCACTATTGCCAACCACATTCTTGGCTTTGGGCAAATGTCGCTGGCCAAATACCTGTGGATTATGGACAAAGCAGATGCGCCGAATCTGGACATCCACCACGAGCGAGAATTCTTTGAGCACATTCTGGAAAGAGTGGACTGGAGAAGAGATTTGCACTTCTATACCAAAACCAGCATAGACACGCTCGACTATAGCGGCGACGGCATCAACGAAGGATCGAAGGTGGTGGTGGCAGCTGTTGGAAAGGCACAAAGGGAATTGGGTAAAGAAGCGCCGGATGCAAACTGGCCGGAGGATGTTGCAGATGTACAAGTGGCTTTTCCCGGTGTGCTGGCAGTAAAGGTAAATCCGCACCAAAACGAAGCAGAAACGCTTGGCTTAATTGCCAACTTTGATCAGAGAATTTCACCGGAACTAGAGCGCACTTTCCCGCTCATCATCTTGTGCGACGACGCAAAGTTCGTGGCCCAAAGCATGAAGAATTTCCTTTGGGTCACCTTCACGCGCAGCAATCCTTCGCACGACATTCACGGGATTGGCGCTTCTATCGATCACAAGCACTGGGGCTGTGCCGGGCCGCTTATTATTGATGCACGCATCAAGCGCCACCATGCACCGGTATTAGAAATGCCGAACGAAGTGGAGCGCAGCATTGATCGCTTTTTTGCGAAAGGTGGACCTCTTGAGCGCTGGGGTTAACGAGACATTTTACCATTTTTCCTTTTGGTGTAGCCAACCTAAAACGTAAAATCTTAGTATAGACCTTTGTGGTGTTCGCTAAAGACAACACGAAGTAATACATATCCAAAATCGAAGTGCTATGAAATTCACGCTCACTGTCATTTTTGTTGCTGTTGTAGGCCTCATGGCCTGTAAAAAAGATTGCAATTGTCAGCCCGCGACCTGCAGCGAAGTGCCACCTACGGATGAAGCTTGTCAGGCCTATTTCCAGCGCTGGTTTTATGATGCTGCTACCAATTCGTGCACACAAATAGGCTACAGCGGCTGCAGCCAAAAGGGATTTGCTACCCAAGCGGAGTGCGAAGCTTGCAAATGCGACTAGGAATTAGCGCACTACTTCAAAGCGTTCAACACTTTTGTCTGTAATCATCAGGTAGCTGCCTGATGCCCAATTGGAAATGTCTATTTGCAGGCTTTCATTTCCCACCGTTCCTCTGTATAGCGTCCGTCCTTGAAAGTCCACAATTTCTATTCTACTTCCTAAGTGTAGGCCTCTTACCGCAATATTTTCTGTAGCCGGATTGGGAAAAATCGCTATCGCAGTTTCTCCATTTTCATCCAGTCCTATGGACGGGTCTGCATTTCCGAAAACATAATCTCCGGGCAGCAACTGACTGATTTCCATGCGTCCCCAACCATTGCTGGGGTTGCTTTGCACATTCTTTACATAATGTGGATAATGCACCCAAGGGCTTCCGGCATTTGGTCGGTAGAATAGGGCCAGGCTATCTTCGGTGATGCTCACTAAATCTTCATCCAAAAATGCATTGCTGGCACGTTTGTCAAAATTGATATTGGCCGAAATGGTGGCTTTGTCTAAATCTAGTCCTGATACTGTCCAGTAATGGCTGTTTGAAAAACGAATACCCGTAGCTGATTCATTTGGGTTGGCCCAGTGATGTTCCAAGCGAATACGAATACTATCGGTAATACTTTGTATGGTCGTGGTCATGCCCACTTGGCCATTGCCAAAGGTTCCGGTCGTGCTTCTAACTTCTTCGTGGAAAGTGGTGCCTAAATTCAATAGCCCATCCGCGTTTACCACTATCCATTGGGGCAAAATGGGCGAAAGCACGGTAGCGGTAGTGAATTCTCCATTTACATTCGTAAAAACGGAAACATCATTTCCGCTCGCCTCTGTCATTCTTATTTCTACGGGCATTTGTGTGTAGTATTGATTGGTAGCCCGCAATCTTTGATGAAGATGTAGTGTCACTTCATATTGACCCGCGCTCGGCACTACTGAAAACGAATCGACTGATACTTGAGCAAATCCCGGCTCATAAATCCAATTGTTCCAAAAGTGGCTCAGGTCAATACCACTAATGGCCGAAAGGCTGTCGCTGAACTGCTCCGTGCTAAGCGATTTGAAAGCGAATTTGTCTAGAAGCGCTTGCAAGCTGCTGAAAAACAATGCGTCGTTGTGGAAATAGCCCCGAAGGCTGTGAAAGGTGCTTGCCCCTTTGTAATACACGTGCGTTCCATAGGTGTAGGCATGTGGCATATTGGCCAACGGACGGAAGCCATTGTCTTGAATGTGCGCAGTTCTAAGCACGGTGAAATGGTTGGTTCTTACGCGCGACATGTATTCAGCGCGGTTGTACACATATTCAAAAAAGTAATGCGCGCTCCATTCCGCTATGCCCTCGTTGATCCACATGTCACCTTCGGTTTCGCAGGTGGCCAAGTCGCCCCACCAGTGGTGTGCCAGCTCGTGGGCTATAATGTCTTGATAAGCAAGTCCGCCATTGGCTATGCTCACAGGATAGGCCACGTTGGTGGGATGCTCCATAGCGCCTTGGCCGGTCATCACATAGCCTACTTTGTTCCAGAGGTATGGTCCAAAGGCAGATTCGTAGGCATCAATGGCGCCTCCTAGGTTTATAAATGAGTTTTTTACGTTGGTTGTATCTGCGGCCTTTGCAGCCAGCTCAATGGGGATGGAGCGCAACAAGCCTTGATGCGACTGTTGAACCACTTCATAAGGTCCGACGGCAAAACTGGCCAGATAGGCCGGAATTTCCTCATCCATGCGCCAGTAGTAGGTTTTTTTAGCGGCATCAGTGATTACGCTATCGAGCGTTCCAATGCATTGCGCCCGGTGATTGAGTTGAGTGTACATCTTAAAACGATATGACGCTCGTTCAGCGAAATCCTCCACACAAGGATGCCATGCTCGACCGAAACTGTGCGGGTTGGATGCAAAACCGATTCCCAGATTATAGATGATGCCTCCCGAATAGTAAAAGCCACCCCATCCGCTGCCATCTGTGGCTGCCGAGCCGCCGTAGTAGATGCGCACAAAGCCGGTGTCGCCGGCACTCATTGGCGGAACAGCTATGTTCAGATTGGTGCCGGTGTGTGTGTAGCTCAAAGGATTTCCATTGGTGTCATGAATGGAATCTACTGTGAGCTGAAGGAGCTGTAAGGAAATGGAGCTTAGGGCGGAATCGGCCGTAAATGTGATTCCGGTATTTACTTTTAACTGGCTATTGAAGGCTGTGAAGTCCATTTCAATATCATAATGAAGCACGTCGAAAGGAAGTGCTACACGGGCATTTCTATTTTCAGGGTGAAGGTGGCCTTGGTTTTTCAACGCTTTACAACTGTAGTCTTGCGAAAAGGCTGTAATAGCTGCGAGGCCAAACAGCAACAGGATTATTTTT
Source organism: uncultured Cryomorphaceae bacterium (assembly GCA_964490025.1). Lineage (GTDB taxonomy): Bacteria > Bacteroidota > Bacteroidia > Flavobacteriales > ECT2AJA-044 > CAZBBV01. Next base: position 4,665 of record CAZBBV010000009.1, read on the forward strand.
TTCATCTTAATGGATCCTAAGTGTATTATGTTTCGAAACTAAGAATTTATACTCGTGATACTCAATTGGTATTCAGACTTTTCTTTTTGTGCATTCTATGAAATGAAAAAGCCCCGCTGATAGCGAGGCTTTTCTTGTTTGATAGCACTAAGTCTATTTCACGGTAAGGCGTTTCACCACTTGCTCGTTGTTTAAATTGACCACAACCGTGTAAACACCTGTTGGCAGTCCGGATAGGTCAAGCTCTACGCGGTGTCCGGCACTAGCCTGACCATTAAGTACGTAGATTGTTTGTCCCAACTGATTCACCAGTTTTACCACTGCTTGGCCTTCATTCACTTTACCAAACTCAACAAAAGCCACCTCTGAAGCAGGATTTGGAAAGAGTATCGTGTTGTTTTGAAGATCGTTTTCCGATAGGCCAATTCCACTTTCGCGTGTTAGGGTAATTTGCCAGGTCTGACTTGCCAAAAGCGAAGTTCCTCCTGAGCTGGCATTTATAGTCCACTCCAAGGTAACGGAAGCGCCGGGAAGAATGCCTAGACCTGCCAATAGCGCATCAATAGCAGAATATGCCAGAGTGAGTACAGTATCGTTTCCTCCATTATTTGCAGGAAGGCTTACCAATGGCATGCTGAAACTACCTCCGGGTAGAATGGCCAACCACTCGTAGGTAACCGCTTGTGTGCCGGCTGTTGTGGCATTCCACGAAATATCAGCTGACATGGTGCTTGTTGGCGAAACAACTATTGTCGTTCCGTTTGGAGGCGTTATAAGATTGAATGGTTGAATTTGACCGGTAACTACACCGCGAATGATGTCAATATCAAATGTTTCGTCGCTATATACGGTATCCGTGCCGGAAATAGCACGAACGCGCCATACAGCCACAGCAGTAGCGCCTACAGGAATGCTTTGAGCGCTCAAAAGCGCATCAATTTGAGCATAGCTTAGGGTCAAGGTGGTATCTGTACCCATGTTGTCCGACGGTAATGCGATCAAAGGCGGGTTGAAAGTGCCCACCAATCTCGAGTCCAGTTGCCATTCGTAGGTCACAGGGGCTGAGGCGTTCCCCAATGCTGTCCAAGTTAAAGTCACCTGATTGCCCGCAGGTCCGCTGTTGTTTAGTACTGTTCCGTGAGGCGGGCTAATAAGATTGGGAGCGATAAGAGCTGAGGGTAAAAGATTCCAGCTGTCTTGAGCGATTATACCATCCACCACTACGTTTTGAGCCGCATTGTACTGTCTTAAAGCCACGTATTGCGCGAAAGAAATATCGGAAGCAGTGCCTGCATATGGTCCGAGTGTGGGTGTCGCGGGTTCCATAGAAATGTCATCTCCGTCGGCAAATACATACATACTCACAGAGTCATTGTCCAGCCCGGGGATAAAATCGTATTTGATCACAACAAGGTAGGTTGCGCCCGTGTCCAAATCTGCGGTCAGGTTTGTTGCGGGTACTGTGGCTACATTGAAAGTTAAGCCCAATTTGAACTTTGCGGCGGTGCTACCGGAAGCAACGAAAGTCCTGGCCCTGAATGCCGTGCTAATGGATGAAAAAACTGGGTTTAGGGTATCCGCATATTCACCTATATGTAGAAAGTATCCGGTACCATTGGTCGTTACTTCCCCGGGGGCTTTCATTAAGAAAGAGACATACACGCTGCCACTATCTAAAGTGAAGGTATTGAATGGTTTGTTTTCGTCGCTGCCGTTGGCGTCAAGGCCCACAGCGTTTCCAACACCACTTCCTAAATAACTTGTTTGACTCCATGACAAGCCACCATTGGTTACCGCCATTTGACCACTTGTGCCGCTATGCGTAGTCCAACCATAGCTCGTGATAAGAGAATCTGCGGGGTAGTCGAAATGCTCTACTAAAAAGACATTCTGACCAAAGCCTAAAAGACTGGATAACACGATTAATGATAGTGCGTAAAGTTTTTTCATTTTTTTAAATTTTAAAGAATTGTGTAAAGATGTCGACTCATAACACGGAAAGGGAATACCAGTTCGCTAAAAATTCACATTCCAATTTTGTTAAGGCTCAAATAAAGTTGATTTATGTTACTCCAAGGTTATGGATAAAGAATTTTGGCGGCATTTATGGCCATGGCATCCGCATTATGCCCAACATTGGGCACGGCGTGGTACTGCCAGTTAAATGTTTGGTTCTTGCCCTCTGCAATGATGCCCGATTGCTGGAAAAAATACTCCGCTCTTTCTACACGTTGAAAGCCTTGGGCGTCTGCCTCGGGCGTGTGGCGCAGGTTGAAGGAATTGGGATCTGTATCCAATGCGCCAACCATCACTAGAACGTATCTTCCAAAGTAGTTTGCTGAGTTTACCTGTGCTGCCGGACTTACCTTCAGGCCATAAGGAAAATTGATGGTTTCGTCGGGCATCATGTACCACCCAGCCGCCGACGATACCAATCTGTTATAATTGCCCTCGGGCAAAAATTGCAGGTAACGGTGCACGAGCTGAGCTCCTGCTGAATGGCCAAAAATGTCGTATTGGGCCACGGTGCTACCCATTTGTGTTTTGAAATCCTGAAACAAGGGATCGAATACCTGAAAAGTCCAGACTTCCTCCGGATTAATGCTTTGAGGGGTGGGGTTTTCGCCATCCTGAAACACATTGGCCAGTGTAAAAGGGTTGTTGCCAGGGTAATATTGTTCAGAAAATTGGGGCGCGAGCACGATAAACCCTCTGCTATTGGCGGTGCTTATTAGTCCGTCTCGCAGCGATTGGGCATCACGACCGGCGCCATGAACCACCACCATCACAGGCGTGGTAGTGGTGCTATTCTCAGGAATGTGATAAAAGCATTTGATGGGCTTGTCGGCCAGCGGGGCGTAGCCGGTGTAGGTATAATCGCCTGACCCTACATTACTTAAGCTGTCTGGATTTTCGTCGCCTTTGTTGCACGCGGCAAAAAGAAAAACAGCCGAAAGGAGTAGAATGAATGGTCTCATAAGCGATTAATAGTATTTGCACAAAAGTAGGTCAATATGGGTCAAGCTACTTGAAAGGGATCTAAAAGACGAACTTAAGCTATCCGGTCAAGGCCTTGGCCATCCTTTTCACAATCGATTCCATGTGCTGGGGCTTAATGGCTGCGTAGCCAAAGATGAGTCCTTGTATTTGGGTGGGCTGCACGTAACATTTGCTCAGCGAATGCGCAATGATGCCGTTTTGGGCCAGTTTAGAAACGGCTTCAACATCCATTCTTCCATTTTTTAGCAACACCGTGTGGTGCAGCGAGGGGCATTGCATTTCTACATTTTCGAACTGTGTGGGTAAATATTTTTGGAGCAGTGCTGCAAACTTGTCGTGCCTGATAGAGGCCTCGTGCGCGACGTTTTTTAGATGTTCTTGTAAGAATTTTTTCTCAATGAAATTGCGCAGCACCATTTGAACCGACGGAGCCACGAAGCGGTGCGAATGGAGCACCATGGCATTGAAGTTTTGCTCCAGATGGCGAGGCACCACCACAAAGCCCACGCGAATGCTGGGATGCACCAGGCGGTTGAATGTCCCCAAATAAAAGGTACGGTCTTGCTTGTCCGAGGTAAAAATGGGGCGACCGTCGTGGTTGGGATAGTTCACTTCATTTTCATAGTCGTTTTCTATAATGTAAAGTCCGTGATTGCCGGCCAAAGCAAGCAGCTCCTCTTTTCGAGATTGGGGCATTTGCATACCCAATGGATAATGGCACGAAGGCGTAATGTGCACTAACTTGCTGTGCGGACTGATACGCTCTTTTAGTTTATGCGCATCCATTCCAAGCGCGTCGGGTTCTACTCCGGTTACACGCGCCCGCAGCCCTTTGAAAACCGAATGAACATTTGGAAAGGTGGGGTTTTCTACCAAAATTTCATCTCCCGGATTTACCAATAGACTGCCGATAAGGTAGAGCGATTGCAACGAGCCACTTACCACAAAAACCTGCTTATAGTGGCATTTTACATTTCGCCGTAGGTTTAGGTAGTTGGCAATGGTTTTGCGCAAGGCTTCCACACCCTCTCCGGCGTAATACGACAATTCGGAAGCGCGAACAAATTGCCAATACTCGTTGGATAGTTTCTTCCATTTTGAAACAGGAAAAAGGTCCAATGGCGGAATGCCCGGCCTAAAAGCAATGCCCGGATCGTCAATGGAGTTTATCAATTTCAGGTTTTGATGAAAAGCTATCGCGGCATCAGACAAGTGCACATAAAGATTGTCATTACTTGGAAGTGCGGTTTCATCCATCAATAGGTTGCCCGGGAAGTTAACTACATGACCTGAACCTGGCGTGCCGTCCAGTAGGCCTTCCAGCTTTAGTAAGTCGTACACCTTGATGATGGTGCTGCGAGAAATGCGCAAAGTGTCCGCTAGTGAGCGGGTAGGGGGGAGCTCGCATTTGTCGGGCAGGTCGCCGCCTAAGATGGCCTTTTTCAACACATTGTATATCAATTGATATTTGAAGCGCTCTTTCGAATCGGCTTCAAGACCGGGCAATAGTTCAACGATTTTTTGAGCTTCTACTTTCATAATAGGTAGGTAAAAATACAAAGAATTGGTATGCTTCTCTGACCGCCTTTCTCGGTTCCTTCGTTTGAAATTATTAAGCTACCTAAGCCATGAAACAATGCTTTTGGATTCCGCTCATAGTTGTGGTCTTTTTGGCCATTGGCTGCGAGACAAATGATGTGACAGGCCCGGGGCCTGAGGTGGTACTTTCGCTTAGCGAATCGGTGATAAGCGAGAATGGTGGAACGGCAGAGGTGGTAGCCACCTTAACTAAAGTAGCAGAAGTGCCTGTTGTAATAGTTTTAAAACTTGGCGGAACAGCACAGGGTGGCGGCGTTGATTTTAGCATTTCTTCCGGCACCATTACCATTCCGGTAGGAAGCACAGAAGCTGTGGCCACAGTATCAGCTGTGGACAATGCTGTGGAGGATGGAAATAGATTTATCACCATAGAAATAGAGGATGTAGAAGGCGGCCAATACAACCCGCAAAACCTCACCCTAACCATTGAGGATGATGATGCGCCTGTGGGGCTCAACCTTATTTTTAATGAAGTGCTCTACGATCCTTGGAATAGCGGTTTGCTAGGCGACGCAAATGGTGACGGTGTGTATGCCCAAGCGGATGACGAGTTTATCGAGATTCTCAATCTCTCTTCTCAAGCCGCGGACATTTCGGGCTTCAAAGTGTATGATGAACTGGCCTTGAGCAACAGCACACCTAGGCATGTCTTTCCCGCAGGAACTATTATTCCTCCGGGTAAAGCCTTGGTGCTTTTTGGTGGCGGAAGCCCAACCGGAACATTTGGTGGAGCGGTAGTGCAAACCTCAACTACCGGAGATTTGAACATGAGCAATGCAGGTGATGTCGTCAGAATATTCAGCGATCAGGACAGTCTGATTATTGAATTCGATATAAATGGCCTTTCGGCCAACCCAAATGAAAGTTACACGCGCAACCCGGACATAACCGGCGATTTTGAACAGCATTCCACTAACACCCCATTGCTATTCTCGCCTGGAACGAGGGTAGACGGAAATCCGTTCTGATATGAGCTTGCTTGGCCCTATATTGTCGTTGTTGTTCATAGCAATCGTTGCGCGAATGCTGCTTAAGAACTATTACCCACATGCGGTTTTGCTCATAGCAGGTCTGCTTATGCTCACCATTTCTTTTTTTCTTGGCCATGATATTCCAGCCTTGGTAAAGCCCACCGGCACCTTCGCATTCGATTTGTTCGGGCTTATCACCCAGTCATTTGCTGAAACCAATATGGACGTGGGACTCCTCATTATGGCCATTGGAGGTTTTGTAGCCTATGTAGACTTTATCGGCGCAAGTGATGCCTTGGTGACCATTGCCATGAGGCCCTTGGGCTTGTTGCGCAAATACCCATTCATAGCTGCTTCAGCGGTTATTCCCATCAGTCAGCTCTTGCTTATTGCCATTCCTTCTGCTGCCGGACTCAGTCTTTTGCTCATGGCGTCCATTTTCCCCATTTTGGTCAATCTGGGTGTGAGCAACCTTAGTGCAGTATCTGTAATCACTGCTTCCACGGCCATTGGCTTGGGGCCGGCCTCCGCCATTTCTGTTCGCGCAGCACAAATAGCTGATGTGACCCCGGTGAATTATTTCGTCGAATCGCAAATTCCATTGCTGATACCTATCACCATAGTCCTCACCATCACCTATTACTTTGTCAATCGCTATTACGACGGAAAAATGACTCCGGAAGAGCGCAATCCGGGCACGCATGAGCGCAAAGACAAAGACGGTGTGCCGCTTATATATGGTATCATTCCCATTTTACCCATCTTATTGTTACTCATCTTTTCCGATTTCAATACCCTGTTCAAAACTCCAATTGTGATCGATACCACCACAGCCATGTTCATCAGTTTGTTTATCGCTTTGGTTTTCGAGTTGCTTCGCAAAAGAAATTTGAAAACGGTGTTTGCCTCGCTCAAAGAGTTTTGGAAAGGTATGGGCGACATATTCAAAACGGTGGTTACGCTCATTATTGCGGCCGATATTTTTTCAAAAGGGTTGATTGCCATGGGATTTATTGACGGCATGGTGCTAATGTCGGAAAACATGGGCTTCAACTATGTAGGCTTCGGCATCATGTTCACTATCATGATTTTCCTAGCGGCCATGCTCATGGGTAGTGGCAATGCAGCGTTTTTCGCCTTTGGCCCATTGGTGCCTGGCATGGCGGCTAAGTTTGGCATCAGTTCTACCACACTCATCCTTCCAATGAATTTTGCTTCTACCATGGGGCGCACAGTGTCGCCGGTGGCGGGCGTGATTATCGCCTCGGCTGAAATTGCGAAAGTGAGCGCCATGCAACTCGTGAAACGAAACATTATTCCTTTGTTTTCGGCCCTAATAGTTATGCTTATTTATCATTTTATATGATGTTACTTATAAAAAATGCTCGGGTTTTCTCCCCGCACGACCTTGGCCTAAAAGACCTGCTTATTGGCGGGGGCACCATCTTGGCCATTGAAGATAAAATCGATCCGGTAAGCGGATTTGAAATTTGGGATGCGCAGGGAAGGACGGTTACGCCGGGTATGATCGACCAGCACATCCATATCATAGGAGCGGGTGGAAAGCATGGTTTTTCGAGTATGACTCCGGAAATTGCCATGACCGACTTAGTAGCCTGCGGCACCACTACGGTGGTGGGTCTGCTGGGTACTGATGGCTCTACACGAGGTATTAAAACACTGTATGCCAAATGCAAATCGCTGGATACAGAAGGGATAACGGCATACATGTTCACCGGATATTTTGGCCTTGAGCCCATGCACATCACGGGGAATGTGCAAGACGAGATGATCTTTATTGATAAAGTATTGGGTTGCAAAATCGCCATTAGTGACGTACGCTCGTCTTACCCCACCGATCTCGAACTTCTGCACTTGCTGCGCCAGGTGAGAGTGGGTGGCATGATTGCCAACAAGAAAGGAATTTTGCACATCCACCTGGGGGCGCTCAATTCTAAAATTGCCAATCTGATTCGCATTGTGAAAGAACATGAATTCCCCATTGCCAACATCTCGCCCACGCACATGGGACGAACACAGGCTTTGCTCGACGAAGGCATCACTTTTGCCAAAATGGGCGGAATGATTGATATTTCCACCGGGGGCACCAACTACACGGAGCCCTACAAAGCGGTGCTATACGCCATTGAGCAGGGAGCTTCAATTGATAAATTGACTTTCAGCAGCGACGGCAACGCCGGACTCGACAAGAAGGACGAAAACGGCAATTTGATAGGTTTCAGAAAAGCACCTTTCGATTTGAATATCGAACAAGCCATAGAGCTATACAAGAATGGCCTTTCGCTAACGGATGCCCTGAAAACGGTAACTCTCAATCCGGCCATTAATCTAGGCTTGAAGAAAAAGGGCCGCATTGCCGTTGGGGCAGATGCCGATTTGTGCGCCTTTGATGATGATATGGTGCTAACAGATGTTTTTGCCTATGGAAAAAGAATGATGGCCGAGGGAAAAGTGATTGTGAAAAACAGCTTCGACTAAGCCATGAAGCGCCTACACATTTTACCAATAATAATTGCCACACTTTTCCTGATGTGCTCCGCATCCATCCCTGCATTTTCGCAAGAAGTAATGCTGGACAAATACAGCATGGGGGATGGGCTGATTTTTACCGATAGAGACAACGACTATTCGATTGGCATCTCAGGATTTGTTCAGCCTTACTTCGAGAGTAGAATATTTACCGATCCCAATATTGAGGACGCTGCCCAACGATTCAGAATGAGGAGGATACGCTTGCGTTTGAATGGTACCGCCGCCCAAGACCGCATTATTTGGCGCTTGCAAGGCGAATTCAGCGGCAACCTTGAAGGAGATGCTTCTACCACACGGTATTTAACGGACGCATGGGTGGGTTACCGCATTGGCCAACGCTGGCAAGTGCGCGTGGGCCAGAAAAACACACCCACCGACAACCGCGAGCTTTTGATTCGTTCGAACGCCCTTCAAATGGTAGAACGGAGCAGGGTTACCTCCGCATTTAGCACCATTCGGGAGTTTGGCCTTTTTGTAGATGGCACCATTCCTTTTGGCAACGGAATGTATGTGCGACCAAGTGTGGCCATCACCAATGGCGACGGGCCAAATGTATTTCAAGCGGACTTCGGTGGATTGAAATACGGTGGCCGACTGGACTTCCTTCCCTTTGGCTTGTTTACCAACATGGGCCAGTATTACGAAGTGGACATGATGCGCGAACTGGTGCCCCGCTTGGTGATTGGCGCAGCCTACAGCTTCAACGAGGGCATGAGCAGCAGGCGCGGGCGCGAGAGCGGTGCCATACTTTACTTAAACGACCAAAACCAATATTCGCTGCCGGATTACGCCAAGCTTTGTATCGACTTCATGTTTAAGTATAAAGGCTTTTCGGCCGTTGGAGAGTTTGTGTCTACCACCGCTTCTGTGCCGGACGACATCAGCCAGCGCATTCGGGAAGACGGCAGTATAACAGGCAGTTTCCTGGTGGATGGCGAGCAAGATGTAGAGAATTATGTGAAGAACCGAATGATGTTGGGAAGCGGATTTAATATCCAAATGGGCTACCTCTTCAAGTGTCGTTTTTCGGTAGATCTGCGCTACACTCACCTCGAGGCAGATGAATATTCTTTTCTCAACAACGGCACTTTCTACAACAGGCCAAACAACTACACCTTGGCCATTACGCAATACATAGCCAAGAATTATGGAGCAAAAATCTCCGCTTCCGTAACCTTTGTAGAAGCACTTTCCGGATCGAACTACATAAATGGCGACCCTATGAACGGAAACGAATTGATTTTTAGGCTCATTACTTCAATCGCTTTTTAAGATGAAAAGAAGCCTAACCATATTGCTATCACTTACGGCGTTCATGCTCATGGCGCAAAGTAACCCGCAGTCCAGGAAGCTTACGGAGAAGTACTTTCCCGAACTGGACATGACGATCAACACGCCTGCTTTTCAAAAGAAAAAGGGCTTCACCAAGTATGATGAAATGATGAGTTTCATCAACCAAAAGGTGACAACACATCCGGAATTAGTGAGCTTCGTTTTTATCGGCGAGTCGCAAAAAGGAGCTAAAATCCCTATGATTACGCTCACCAATCCTTCCTCAAAAGGCAAAAAGATGAAAGTGTGGATGCAAGGCGGCCTGCATGGTGATGAGCCTGCCAGCACCGAGGGCTTACTCTTTCTCATAGATCGCCTTCTAGAAGACGAGTCGCTGCGCCCTATGCTGGACCACATCATACTCACCATTGTGCCTATGGCCAACATTGATGGCTACGAAAAACAACACCGGGAGGCAGCCAATGGCCTCGACCTGAACCGCGACCAAACAAAGCTTCATGCGCCTGAATCGGTTTTCCTAAAAAAAGCCTTTTCTGACTTTCAAGCGCAGGTAGCCCTCGATTTTCATGAATTTAGGCCCTACCGCCGCGACTTTGCACGACTGGGCGATTGGGGAGTTACCAATGCATTTGACGTCATGTTTTTGTACAGCGGAAACCTAAATGTGCCTGAAAGGCTTAGGCTATACACGCAAAGCAATTTTGTGAATCCGGCGAAGGCGGTCCTCGATCGCGATTCGCTCACACACTACGATTACTTTTCTTCCGACGAGGTACATGGCGAACTTTATTTCAACCGCGGGGCCGTCAATCCCCGTTCGAGCGCCACATCTTATGCGCTTACTAATTGCATTTCTACCCTCATAGAAGTGCGTGGCGTGGGTATCGGTCGCACTTCCTTCAAGCGCCGCGTATACACGACCTACGTCATTGCCCTCAGTTACCTGCAAACCACTGTAGCGAGAGCAGACGAGATCACCAGTCTGCTGGATGAATTGAATGGGGAAAAGACGGAAAAAATTGTAGTGGTTTCAAAACGGCCGGTGGTAGGTGAGGAAGTTCCTTTTATCGACCTGGCGAGCAACAACATGATCATGCTGCCTTCCTTGGTAAGGGATTCGTGGCTAAGTCAGCCGAGAATGGTGCGGTCGCGACCTGAGGCTTACATTATTTTGGCGGGCAACGAAGCCGCTATTGCCAATATGCGCACCTTGGGCTTGGAAGTAGAAGCTTTCCCTATGGCAAAAGAAATAACGGTAGAGTCATATCAAGTAGTGAAATACAAACGCGACGCCGAACCTTTCGAAGGCGTGCATCAGCAGTATGTGGAG
>CAZBBV010000010.1:0-14352 GCA_964490025.1 uncultured Cryomorphaceae bacterium
CAATGTAGAGCACCTTGCTAAAGCTTCAATCGAAGAAGTGCTCAAACTTTGGCAAGGACTAGGCTATTATTCACGGGCCCACAACCTGCACCACACTGCCAGATACGTGGCTTTCAACTTGGATGGAAATTTTCCGGTATCCTATGACGCGCTCTTGACGCTAAAAGGAATTGGCGCCTACACAGCCGCCGCTATTAGCTCCATCTGTTCCGACGAAAAGCGTGCGGTAGTTGATGGAAATGTATATCGGGTTCTTTCGCGATTGTACGGAATTGAAACCCCTATCAATCAGTCTTCTGCCTACCGTATTTTCGAAAGTATTTCCTTGGACCTGATGGGTGATCAGCCGCCCGGAACGTACAATCAAGCACTAATGGAATTTGGGGCAGTGGTGTGTACACCCAATAATCCGGGATGTACAGTCTGTCCAATTTCAGATTCTTGCTATGCTTTTAACAACGGTGCGCAAAAGCTTTTTCCCAAAAAACTGCCGGGGAAAGCCAAAAAAACGAGATTTCTCAACTATGTAGTTATAAAAAGCCAAAAGAGAATTCGTTTATACAAGCGCAGCCTAGATGATATCTGGAAAGGCATGTACGAGCCGCTTTTGGTGGAGGGAAGCCAACTCTTGGAAGCTGAAGAAATGCTCCAGAAACTATCAGAATCATTGCCTGTTTCGCGCTTAATACAATTTCCGGACACAAAGCACCTGCTCACACACCGCACGCTTCATATTCGTTTTTTCTCAGTTGAGATGGATGAGCCAATCAACGGGTCAGAAGATTTATGGGTAAATACTTCAGAACTTGCTTTCTTTGCACTTCCGAAACCCATATCCGACTTTTTTGACCGATATGGTGATAAATTATAGTGAAGCAATTCATACATTCGTAAAAACTATCAAGTTATGGCCGGTTCAGTAAACAAAGTTATTCTCATTGGAAATCTGGGCGCCGACCCGGAAATTAAGACCTTTCAAGACGGAAACAGCCTTGCGAATATTCGGATCGCCACCTCTGAATCCTATACCAATCAGGCTGGTGAAAAGGTGAATAGCACCGAATGGCACAACATTGTATTAAGAAGAGGCTTAGCGGGAATCGCAGAAAAATATCTAAAGAAAGGCGACAAGGTTTATATCGAAGGCGCTCTGAAAACCCGTAAGTGGCAAGACCAAAACAACAACGACCGCTATACCGTGGAGGTAATCGCACAAAACATGACCATGCTGTCACCAAGAGGCGATTCTCCTCAAGGAAATATGCAAAATAGTGGTGCCGGAAGCTCGGAAGCAGGAAATGCCCCCATGTCCGGACAAGAGGGAAATGACAATGACGACCTCCCTTTCTAAAACAGTACTAACCAACATCTCCTGTTTTGGACCCCGACCCCTACCCGAGTAGCCTGCTTTCCATCCCCTTCCAAGTGATGCTTCAAATAGAACCCGCCACCGTGGGTTTCATGGCTTTGCTGGTGGTATTGCTCTTGTGCTCAGCTTTAATTTCAGCAAGTGAAATTGCCTTTTTCTCACTCTCTCCGGAGAACAAGGAGGCACTGCGTGAGCAAGACTCAAGTTCGGGAGAAATAGTTTCAAACCTCATTCACCGTCCGAAGCATCTTTTGGCTACCATTCTCATCAGCAACAACTTTGTGAATATTGGGATAGTTATTATCTCCACTTTTATCACCACTGCCTTAGTCGGAAACCAGCTCGAAGCTTGGGCCGAATTTTTATTAAACGCTGTAGGTATCACCTTTCTCCTGCTTCTTTTCGGGGAAGTTATTCCCAAGGTCTACGCCCAAAAAAATGCTCTGAGCTTTGCGCTCTTCATGGCACTGCCCATGTTGTTCTTAACCAAATTGTTCAAACCCTTTAGTGAATTGCTTATCGGTTCTTCCCGGTTTATCGAATCGCGAATGAAGCATTCGGATAGCAGCATATCGGTGGAAGAATTGAGTACCGCCCTCGACATTACCCACGATAGTAGAGAGGAAATAAGCAGCGAGCGAAAAATCCTGAAAGGCATTGTGAACTTTGGAAATACTGAAGCAAAACAAATCATGAAGCCTAGAGTGGATATGGTGATGCTGGACATTGAAGCCGGATTTCAGGAGGTGCTGAAAACGGTGCTGAAAAACGGCTATAGCCGCATGCCTGTGTATGAAGAAAATCCTGATCAAATAAAAGGTCTGCTGTATATAAAAGACCTGCTGCCGCACCTTGAACAAGGTGATACATTCGACTGGAAAACATTGCTTAGGCCAGCCTTTTTCATCCCGGAAAACAAGAAACTGGACGATTTGCTCAAGGAATTCCAGCAACGAAAAGTACATATAGCCATTGTGGTAGACGAATATGGCGGCTCTTCCGGCTTAGTGACTATGGAAGACATTTTGGAGGAAATCGTTGGAGAAATTTCAGACGAATTTGACGACGAAGACCTGGTGTATTCCAAAATTGACGACCACAACTATGTGTTTGAAGGCAAGATTTTGCTCAGAGACATGTATCGCGTATTGAACATTGAAGGCGAAGAATTTGAAAAAAGCAAAGGCGAGGCCGATACTTTGGCGGGATTTATTTTAGAGCAATCCGGTAAAATTCCTCAGAAAGGGCAGGTTATTTCGGTAGATGAATACCAGCTTACTGTAGAAGGCGTTGACAAGAGGCGCATTACCCGAATAAAAGTGACGCTAACGAACCATGAATAAAATCCGCTGGGCAATCATCTGTTTACTTTTCGTGGGAATATATGCGTGCACAGAAGAGGTTACACCCAAGCCAAGGGGTTATTTCCGCATTGACTTCCCTGAAAAAGCGTACGCCCGACTAAATGGAACCGCGCCCTATGCCTTTGAAGTAGCCGCCAATGCCGCCGTACAGCTCAAAGAGGGCTTTTGGATGGATATAAACTACCCACAGTACAAGGCGCAAATTCACTTAACCTATAAGCCAATTGATGGAAATCTCCTGAAACTGCTGGAAGAAACAAGAAGCCTGGCTTATACGCACGCCCAAAAAGCCGAAGGAATTGCTGAAAATGTTTTTGAAAATCCTGCCTCAAGAAGCTACGGGATTCTATACGAAATAGAGGGCAACGCCGCCTCCGGAATCCAATTCTTTGTTACCGATAGCACCCACCATTTTCTGCGCGGGGCGCTTTACTTTCTGTCTTCACCTAACGCTGACAGCCTCTTACCGGTGCAGCAATATTTGCTCGAAGATGTGGTGCATCTTATAGAAACCGTGCACTGGGCAGAATAGCGTTTTTACACCTTCGATCGCGCCTTCCGAAAACTAAGCGAAGCATAGAAAACTGCGCCTAAGGCCAGCAGCGATAGCAGCAAGTGCAATGGCTGAATAAAGCGCGGCATACCCATGTAAGCCAAAACCACCCCGCTTATAAGCTCCAATACCACCAATCCGATAGATAAATTCAGCCAGTTTGCTTTAAGCTCATGTTTTCTCAGTTGGTAAAACAGAAGCCCTGCACAAAGCAACACCAACCAGGCAAAAGAGCGGTGGATGTAAAACCACAGATCGAGCGAACCGACCCATTGCCCACGATTATCTTCGCCAAGACTTTTGGCTATTTCATCAATGCTTTCGCGCACCTGCGTCCCCAAAAAAATTTGAGCGAAAAGCAAGGCAAAAAGCAGCCAACTCAGCTTTGAAATGGACGACGTGTAATTTCTCATGTCAAGACTAGCATTCATACGCACGAGCAAAGAAATGAGCACGAGCATAAGCAGCACAGCGCCAAACATGTGAAGTGTTATCTGGCCGGGAACCAAGTTGCCGTCTACCACCACTTTTCCGAGCCATGCCTCAAAACCTAAAAGAAACAAGGCCACGACGGCAAACAGAGGAACCAAAATGTCTTTCTTGATGTAAAAAAACGAAGCAAAAAACAGCAACAATACAGGCACTCCAGTGGCTGCGCCAATTAAGCGGTTCACATATTCTGTCCAGGTGTGAAAAGGATTGAAAATGGCATAATCGTGCTTGGTGTAGGTAGACCAATTGGCCATATTTAGCTGCTCGCCACTTGTGAAAGCCTGATTGGCCACCAGCAATTTTTCCTCATAAATGATGATCTGCCCTTTGTTGTAGTGGGTTTCCGGTTTCCATATCAATTGCTCCAAATTAGTTGGCGGAATAAGGAAACCAAAACATTTGGGCCAGTCGGGGCAGCCCATGCCCGAACCTGTCATGCGCACCACACTTCCTGCTATAATTACCAGATAAACAAAGACGAGCGAAGTGCGGGTGAGGCGTCTGATGATTCTATCCATATCGGCTTATTGAGCGGGCTAAATTATAGTAAATTACCCCTCTGTTAACCCCAAGTGCCTGTGCAAAGTTTCCTTGACGATCTTGCGAATACACTACTGGAATATCCTGCTGAAAAGCTGCGAGATAGCGCCGTTGTGCTGCCTTCCAGAAGGGCGGTTTTGTATTTGAAAAAAGCCATTGCACAGAAAACCAATCGCGCACTGTGGCTGCCTCAGCTCTTCACATTCGAGGATTTCATTTCAAAGCTTTCGGACCTAAAACTGGCAGACAAAACAGAATTGCTTTTCGTGGCCTTTGAGGTGTACAAGGGGCTGAACCACGCCACCGAAAGAGACTTCGACAAGTTCAGCTCATGGGCAGGCATGGCCCTATCTGATTTTCATGATATCGATCGCTATCTGCTGAATTCGGAGCAACTTTTTCGCGACATCCATTATGTAAAAGAACTGGAAGCTTGGGAGCCTTCAGAACAAAGTCTAGTAACACGATTTTCAAGCTTTTGGAACGAACTTTCTCAACTATACAAAGCGCTAAGCGAACGCCTTGTAGCGGATGGGAAAGGCTATCAAGGATTGATATACAGACGATTGGCTGAGGGCGCGGACAAGCAAAAAATAGAAAATCCGGAATGGGGTAAAATATGGATTGCCGGCCTCAATGCTCTGAGTCCTGCCGAAGAGCGCATTGTGCAAATGCTATTGGAAACAGGGAAAACGGACATTGTATGGGATGCCGACAGCCACTACCTCAACAACACCGAGCACGAAGCCGGAATATTCATGCGCCGATTTAAGCAAAGGTGGGCTTGGTACAAGCATCAGCCATTCGAAACGGTGTACAGCCATTATGCCGCGGGCAAAAAGCACTTCGACATTGTGGCTTGCGATAACGTGGTGCGTATGTGCCAGGATGCGGCAGTGGTACTCAATGAATGGCACAACCAAGGAATAGATTTCGAAAAAACCGCTGTGGTGCTGGCCGACGAAGGCATGCTCATCCCCATGATGAACGCCTTACCAAAATCTGTTGAAGCCATCAACATCACCTTGGGCTACGCACTTTCGGATACGCCTGTGGTCGATTTCCTGATGCAGTTCCTCAACATTCACGAATCGGCATTGGCCATTTCTGCCGGGAAAACACCTTATCCCATTTACCTGCCAAGGCTGCGCGAATGGTCAGGACATGTGTATTTCAATGTGGTTTTTGGCAAGTATAGAAATGAACTACACGCCATACTGAGCCGAAGGAGCAACTTCGCCTCAGCCAAACAACTTGAAGAAAGCACGGGAAGTCAAGGTTATTGGGATGGCCACTTGGCCAACAGGCCGGACGAGGTGCTCGAGAAAATGATTGAGTTGAGCGAAGCGCTGTACAACTATGGCACTGAGCGACAGCAGAAATGGATTGCAGAGCAAGGTTTTCTAACCCGTAAAGCGCTTATTCAAATTCAGCGCTTGCTCAAAAAGTATCCTTATGTGAAGGATATTAAAACGCTGAAAAACTTCATTCGTCAGGTGCTGCGACAAGAGAAAATGGACTTGTTTGGTGAGCCATTGGCCGGATTGCAAATGCTCGGCATGCTCGAAACCCGTGCTTTGGATTTTGAACGCATCATGATTGTGGGCGTAAACGAAGGGCTGATCCCGAGCAACGCTTCTTCAAATAGTTTCATTCCCTATGGTGTGCGCATGGCTTATGACATGCCAACCCAGAGAGAAAAAGAGGCCATCTATATGTACCACGCCTACCGACTGATGCAGCGCGCGGTGCACATTACATTGCTATACACCACCGACAGTGAGGGATTGGGCGCCAAAGAGAAAAGCCGCATCATTGACCAAATAGAAATAGAGCTGGCGCAAAACAACCACATTGAAAAAAGAAAAATTCAAGACCCTCCCTTAACCATTATTGAGCACAAACCCACCACGATATCCAAGACAGCCGAGCACATTGAGCGGCTCAGCGCAATCCGCTACTCGCCTTCGTCGCTCAATCTGTATTTAGAATGTCCGGTGGAGTTCTTTTTTTCAAAGGTGATGCGTATGCAAGAAGCGCGAACCTACGACCTTGACCATTCGCAAGGCGAGTTTGGCACAGTAGTACACGACAGTTTGGAGCAGCTGTATCTGCCCTATGTGGGTAAAAAAATAAGCGTTGAGCTTATAGACGATTTCTTACAACAAAGCGGAGCGATAGTGAGCCATTTTGTGGAAAAACACCTCACCGAAGACAGCAAACACGGCATGGGCCTACTGATGAAAGAGGCAGCCCTGCGCACCGTGAGGAACTTTCTACGAAAGGAAAAAGAGCTGATAGCACAGCAGGGCGAGCCCACCATAGTGAGCCTGGAAGAAACCGTAACAGGCGAGGTGGACGTGGCCGGAAAGAAAGTTTCGATCACCGGAAAGATTGACCGAATGGACAAGCTAAATGGCCAACTAAGAATAATAGACTACAAAACCGGATCGGTAGCAGATTTTTCGGCAATGAACGACAAGGTAGACTATACCAAGATGCCCTCAGCCCAGCGTCAGCTGCTCATTTACCAATGGATGGTGGCCCAAAAAGAAGGCATCCATAATTTTGGCAAACCGGTGGTGGTGACTTTGAAAAATATGGATTGGAAAGCTGTGAACCCGGGTGAGTTTAGTCCTGAGGAATTGCTCGGCCTTACCGAAAACTTCCTAAAGAAAATTTTGGGAGAAATCCTGGACATACAAATTCCCTTTGTGCGCAATCCGGAATTTCGATATTCCCAATTTGGCGGGGTAGCCAGTGTGGATTAGGAAATAAAAAAACCCATCCACCAAAGGCGAATGGGTTTCGATCAAATTACTCAAATGTTTTAGGCTTCCGAATTTGCGCCTCCTGCGCACTGCTTCTTCATTCCTTTCGAAGTGCAAGCGGCTTTTTCTTCCGCCGTGCATGGTTTGTCGCAAGGCTTGGTGCAGCTTTTTGCTTCACCATCCGCCGATCCGGATTCTTCGCCCACCATGGTAGCGTGATACTGTCCGTTGTTCACTCCCTCAATCACGGCGATTACATCCTCCTCGCTCATCTCCGCACTGTTGTAAGCAATAGTGGCGGTGCCTGCTTCAAAATCAACCGAAGCGCTGTTTACACCCGGCGTTTCGTTGAGGGTTTCTTCTATTTTTCCTGCACAGCCCATGGCGCACATCATACCATCAACAGCCACGGTTACTTGCGCTTCGGCGATCTCCACTGAGTTTTCGGTGTTGCTTTGCTCAGCACTTTGGTTGCATGCCGAAAAGAAAAGCGCAAACGAGACTGCTAATCCTAAAAAAACTGACTTTTTCATACGGTTTCTATTTCTGATTTATAATGACTATTCGTGTTTACCTTGTCAACAATCGCTCCCGGAATCTCCGCTCCATCCTCAACCACCACTTTGGCCTTTCCACTTGCCAAATCCACGTCCGCATATACCACTCCTTCCACTTCCTGGATAAGATTTTTCACGGCACTTACGCAGTGTCCGCAACTCATTCCTTCTATTTTCAATAGCAGTTCTTTCATGCGAACAAACTTAGGTATAAAAGTCGTTTGGCTTGGTGATTAAAATAACTTAGCGCACTCAAAAATCGACTTGATGGACCTCAGTAAAAAATGGGCACAATGGCTTACACTTGCGGGCCTGGCATTAACTTGGGGTAGCTCATTTATCCTTATGAAAAAAGGGCTCTTGGCCTTCGGACCGCAGGAAGTAGCGGCCTACAGATTGTCTACAGCCTTTCTCTTTATGGCCATTATTGGTCACAAGCACTGGAAGCACTTCAATGCCAAAATTATTCTTCCGGTAATGGTGGTTGGGTTTCTGGGCAATGGTATTCCGGCATTTCTTTTCACCAAGGCGCAAACCAAGCTTGACAGCTCGTATGTGGGCATCCTCAACGCTTTGGTGCCATTGTTTAGCCTAATAGTTGGAATCCTTTTCTTTCAGCTCCGCGTTCGCTGGTTCAATGCGATAGGGATTATTCTCGGTCTGTGCGGCGCTTTCGTGCTCATGTATCCAAACCTGATGGAGGGAACCAACGAAGATTGGAGCTATGCACTTTATCCTATTCTTGCCACTATTTTTTACGCCATCAGCCTCAACACCATAAAGCGATACCTCACGCACCTAAAAAGCATAACCATCACGGTGCTGGCTTTTACCGCTGTAGGGCCATGGGCGCTGGCTTATCTTTTCTTTTACACCGATTTTACCAGCCAATTGGCTTTCGAGGGCCAAGCGCTCACAAGCCTACTCATGATTACCATTTTGGGCGTGGTGGGCACCGCCTTGGCCGTGCTCATCTTTAATCAGTTGGTAAAACAATCGACGGTAATTTTTGCCTCTTCAGTCACCTATTTCATTCCCGTTACCGCCATATTATGGGGCCTGCTAGATGGCGAAAAAATAGGATTCAACCATCTGGCAGGCATCAGCACCATTCTTTTGGGTGTCTATTTGGTGAACAAGAAGTTTTAGCTTTTCATCAAGCGCATGGCGTGACTAAGCACATTTTGACGCCTATCAACCAGGGCATTAAAAATCTTGGGATACATCTTTTTAAGCACGTAAAGCTTCCAGCGGTAGTTCATTTTTTTCACCCGTAAGTAAAACTCCATGGCAAAGACGCCAAGCAACGGACCCAAGAAAATAGATGCCAGTGCTATTAAAATCCCGGCGCTCCACCACAACGTGAGGAATAAAACAAAATAGAAAATGGTGAAGAAAAGCAAGCCGCCCATAAAAGTGAAGGTAGCCTGCATGTTGGGGTGCTTTACAATCATTCGCCTGATCTTGTTGGAAATCCAAAGTGGAATGACGTTGACTATTGCGCCAACAAGAAATAAAGGTAGCAGCAAAAAGGCCAGTACCGACTGTAGCTTTAGACTCCAAAATCCTTTTACCCCACCAAGGAATACGGTATCTCTGAGGCCCACTTTCTGGAGCATTCGCTTGTATGCCCTATACTCTCTCGAAAGAGCGCGCATGTCCTGCTGATCTTCTATTTCCGCCTTTTCTATGGCTGCTAGCCAATCTTTGCTCATAGCGAAATGCGCTGCAAACGAACGGATGCTCAAACCGCGTCGAAGCAGCATCTCCGGCACCACGATATAGCGCATATCGTCCGCCAATTCGAAATGCGTGGTGGCCTTTATATCCGTCATCAACGGGCGAATGGCCTCTTGTACCTCATCTTTTAGGGCAATGAGCGCCTTTAGCGGGTCTGCCTCGTTTTGGTCTTTATATGGCAAAACGTCTATTGGCATGCCGAAATTGATGAGCAATCGCGTGCGACTGCGGAGGTGATTTTCGTAGTTGATCCCGACTGGAATAATCTTTAAGTCGAGGGTATAATCCGAAAGGGCAATGGTGTCCAACGCCACGCGAAATGCACCCTTTTTCAACGGACGCAAGCGGCGCTTCATGCTCTGGTCGCCTTCGGGATAGATGAGCAATTGCTTACCGTGGAGCAAAACATCCCTGAACTTAGCAAAGAGCTCTTCGTTCTTATCCATGTTGTCCTTTCCGTCCTGCATGCGGTACACCGGAAACATCTTGATTTTGGTGAGAAACTTATTCGCTAAAGGATGCTTAAATGCGCTAGCCCGAGCCACCGAATAGGGCTGTGTGCCCATGGGTATGATAACCACAAGTGCATCCAATAATGCGTTTTCGTGGTTAGGGGTCAAGATTACAGGATGATTGGGCGGAATGTTCTCCAATCCGGAAACCTCAATGCTTCGGAAATAGATGGGCAAGCCAATTTTTCCTATCCAAAATTGCAGTACTTTATAAAGCCTACTTTCCCGATACTTGTCCTTCATAGTTCCAGTTCTTCGGGTACTTCGACCAATAGGTGGAAATGGCCAATCCCACTAAAATATGCCAAATGCTCCACCAGGCGGCCATCACGGCCATTCCGCCGAGGCCATCAAAAAAGTTGAATATAAGTATCAATCCCAGTCCGCTATTCTGAATGCTGGTTTCAATGGCTACGGTTCGGCAATTTCTTCTATCGAGCTTGAATGCTTTTCCCAGGAGGTATCCGCCAACAAGTCCGGTGCTGTGCATGATCATCACATAGAAGACTACAATCTTTATGACCAGTAAAAAGTTGTCGTAATTGTTGGAAAAAGCCACTGCTACAAAGCCAAGGAAAATAACAATCGAAAGGAGCTTTATGGGTCTTTTTATTCGGTTGGTGAGTTCGGGAAATTGTTTGGCAAAGGCGATTCCTGCAACAAGCGGAATGATGAGCAACAGGAGGATAACCTTAAACACCTCGGTTGGGTCAAGGCTGATTTCTCTTAATAAAGCTCTTGTAGGCGGATAAAAACTCGCCCATAGTCCGAAATTGAGTGGGGTGAGAACTATACTGAACAATGAAGAAAAGGCTGTGAGGCTCACCGACAATGCCGTGTTTCCTCTTGCCATGTTGGTCATGAAATTGGAAATGTTCCCGCCCGGAACTGCCGCTAGAAGGAACATTCCCAAGGCAATGGTATGGTGCGGGCGAATGATAAACACCAACAGAAGTGTAAGTATAGGCAGCAATAGGAATTGAGACAAAATCCCCACCAAAGTGGGCTTAGGATTCCGCGAAAGCTCCTTGAAATGACTCCATTTTATATCGAGCGACACGCCAAACATGATGAAGCCCAAACAAATGTTCATAAACAGCAGACTGCCGTCTGAAAAATTCAGTTGAATTTCGTCAATGTTTAGGGCCATAGTGCGAATATAGAATTAAAACCAATCGATTGGATTGACTCGAAAATTACCTTTGACGCCATGAAATTATTTGGGAAATCATCTTTCATTCTCTTTCTTAGCCTATTGGTAGGCGCCGAAATTTTTTCCCGCTACTTCAGCCCATTTCGAGATTATCCCACCGCCGTTGAAGCCTCCCGAAATCCCATTCACCGCTTGGGATGGCCCGAATACACAGCCGGCCCTACGCCCGAAGGCAAAGAATTGGTGGTTTTTATCGGTAATTCCCAAGGCGTTGGCTTCGAGATGGACAATGCGGACGACATCTACTTCGCTCAGGTGAAGCGTCATTTTGAAAATCTGCACCCAAACCTTCATTTCGAAAATTGGAGCCACGGCGGAATCAGAACCTCCAACGTGGAATTGCTTGTGCTGCAAGCCCGCAGGCGTGGTGCGAAAAAAATAGTGCTCCTGCTGCACCACGACAATTTCGACGCGAGGGAAAACATGCGGGTTGATTATTCCGTCTCCGACATTCCCCTCTTGCTTGCCGACCACCACATTGGCCGACACAAAAAAGAGCTGCTGATGTACGACCTTCTCCGGCTGGAGGATCGTCTCGGTCTTTGGCTAAAAGCCAATTTCCATACCTATCGAACCATTGAGTATTGGCGCTTTCAGTCAGCTCATTGGATTCCAAAGTCACAACACACTTTTGTTTACGGAACCTCAATTCCCACCGGTGGTGTGTTGGATTTCAGGCGCTTCCCTGAACTGAAAAAGGAGTACTTCGAAAACTGGGAAGCCATGGGCGGAAAGCCTTTTGAAAAGATGCAGATAGACAGTATGGAATTCGAGCTTCGTAAAATGGCCTTCCTTGATTTTGAAAGCAATACGAATAGGATCTTAGAGAACGTGCACACGGAACTTGTGTGGGTGTACCCTCCGGTAAACACGGATGTTTTTGATCAAAAATCCATTGACCTGTCGCAGCAGGTTTTCTATCATCCGGCGCTGCGCCTTGCCCATTCGCACAACCTCACCCTTTCGCTTTCTGCGAGCGACTTCATTAGCCGAGGGCATTTGAACCAAGAAGGCCACCGCCACATGGCCGATTTGCTGATTAAAACGCTGGAGCATGAATTTTAACAGCATCACTTTCCTGTTCTTCCTGCTGGCGGTCATTGGCCTGTATCGCGTGCTGCCCTGGCGATATGGGAAACCCATTTTAGTATTTGCCTCCTACCTGTTCTACGGCAATGCAGAACCTTGGTATTGCGTGCTCTTGCTGGCTAGTACGCTCACAGATTTTTATGTGGCACAGAAAATAGAATCGTCAAGTGATGGAAAAGCCCGAAAAAGCTGGCTACTCCTATCGGTAGTCATCAATCTCGGGCTCCTCTCGTCCTTCAAATACGGCGACTTCTTTCTTCAAAATCTCAACTTCGGGCTGGCTTTTTTCGGGGCGGATGCCATCCCCCTGTTCGGCATTCTGCTGCCCGTGGGCATCTCGTTCTACACCTTCCAAACCATGTCCTACACCATTGATGTGTATCGCGGAAATGCAGTGGCAGAAAAGAATTTCTGGACCTTCGCCCTATTCGTTGCCTACTTTCCGCAACTCGTAGCAGGCCCAATAGAACGGGCGAAAAACCTGATCCCACAACTGCGCGAAAAACACAAGGTAGACGGTGCCACTTTCATGTCGGGGGTGGAGCGCATCCTGTGGGGAATGATCAAAAAAGTCGTTTTTGCTGACCGCATTGCGGTGTTCGTCAACGAAGTGTATGCCGCCCCGGGCGAACAAAGTGCGTTGGTAATTGCCCTGGCCATGGTGGGCTTTATGTTCCAACTCTATCTTGACTTTAGCGGATACACCGACATTGCCATTGGTACAGCCCGCCTTATGGGGGTAAAATTGACCGAAAACTTCCGCTGGCCTTTTGTAGCGCGCAACTCTACCGACTTTTGGAACCGCTGGAACCGCACACTTACCTCCTGGTTCACGGATTATCTTTTCCGTCCCATAGGCGGCCTAATGCGTGGCAGGCCTGTTCGCTCCATTGTAAACACATTAATCGTGTTCTCGGCCACCGGACTTTGGCATGGCGCCAGCTGGAATTTTGTGTTTTTCGGCTTCTTCTCAGGAATGATGGTGGCCTACTACCAAACGGTTCGGCTCTACCTTTTCAAAAGTCGTAGCGGACCGCTACTAGGCAAAAGATGGTGGTCCACTCCGCTGGCCGTGGCACTGCATTCACCATTCGTCTACCTCATTGGTGTTTTCTTTCGGAGTCCCGATATTGCCCATTCCCAAGCCATGTACATGGGGCTTTTCAGCGCCAACTGGCAACTACCGGAAAAACTAATTCCGTATGCCATACTCATAGGCTTTGTGTATGCAGTTCATGTTGTGCGGAGCATCTATGTCCCGAAATTGGAGCGAGGCGAACTAAAACTGAACTACCCACGTGCCATTTGGGCATTCGTACTCCTACTTATACTGATGATGGCCAGCTATCAGCACAAAGAAACTTTCATCTATTTCCAGTTCTAGCTACATGCTTTTTTTGCGCTTCTTTGTACTACCGACCAAACACAAACATTTCCAAATGAAAAACTCCCTTTTCACCTTCTTGCTCACTGTATTTGCGGTTGCAACAGGCTTCAGTCAAGACCTTATTATCCTTAGCACAGGCGAGCAAATTCAAGCCAAAGTGGAAGAAATCTCCGAAGAGCACGTGAAGTACAAAAAGCAAGACTTTCTTACAGGCCCCAGCTACAGTATCTCCATTTACAGGGTTTGCCGCATTGAGTTGAGCAATGGTTCTGTGGAAAACTATTGCGACCCCAATGACAAAAAGAAAAAGCACACCAACGGAACTCCGAAGCAGAAAAAGACCAGTGGAAACAGCACTTTCGACTGGACGCGTCACCACATTTCGCTAGCAGGCGCGTACAGTATGCCATTAGGAGAATTTGCCAGTGGCGGCGCAGACAGCCTTCCAAGGGCAGAAAACGGAAACGGTTTCCAAGTGGGTTATCGCTTTATGGCAAAAGAATGGCTCGGCTGGGACATCAGCTACGGCATGGCTTTCATGAATTCGATTGAAAACACGGACGATATTTTGGGCGCTATTGGTGGCTTGGGTGGCTTGGTTCAGGTGAATGTAAAAGAAGGCTCGTGGACCATGAGCCAAATCACCACCGGGCCTGTGTTTGACTACGGAATTACCAAGCGCTGGCATGTAAGCGCCTCGCCGAAAGTGGGTATGCTATTTTCTTCGGCGCCCAAGCTGGCTTTCGACGGCAGTGGCAATATTGT
>CAZBBV010000011.1:0-14182 GCA_964490025.1 uncultured Cryomorphaceae bacterium
AATGAGTGCTAAACTATCAGCTAAGTTCAGATTGACCAACGATTGACTTGGTTTTGCCTCGCGCTCTACATGCTCATTGAAAATGAGATATGGAACGACGGCATCTACAAAACTGGAATCAAATCCGTAGACCTTAAACAACTCTTCGGGAGAAGAAAAGCCATCTCTTTTAGCGCCATACTTATGTATCCTTTCGGCCAACCATACCGGAATATGCAATTGTCTATAGTCGTCCACTCGCGCAGTGTCGGTCCTAAAGCGGTATGGCT
Source organism: uncultured Cryomorphaceae bacterium (assembly GCA_964490025.1). Lineage (GTDB taxonomy): Bacteria > Bacteroidota > Bacteroidia > Flavobacteriales > ECT2AJA-044 > CAZBBV01. The sequence continues at coordinate 270 of CAZBBV010000011.1, forward strand.
TCGCTCTTGTTTCCCTCCTTTCGCCTTGGTACTTTGGTTCTTGCTTCTCTTCAAGTAAATAAGGTAGCAGGTAGGCATACAAGCTGTCGTTCATGCCGTACAACTTTTTGATGTCGGGAAGCGACTTAAACCGCCCACCTTTGTTCACATAGTTCAACCAGTTCTTTACCAATCGGCTAGGCAATTGGTGTGAGCTCAACTCCTCCTCTGAAGGATGATTGGGATAAAAATATTCTCGCTCACGAAAGGCTTGCTCCTCATCCGAGTTGCTTTCTCGAAGCTTTTCGTCGGCTGTAGTGATTAGCGTGAGCTGCGGTTTAGGAGCGTTGTAAAATTGATAGGTAAGAAAGGCCTGAATGGAAAGCAATATGGCTAAAAGAACCATGAAGCCGTTCCACTCGCGGTTGCTCAACTTGAAATAATCCTGAAGCCATTTTTTCATAAAGCCGACGGGTTTCGTTCAAGTGATGGATTTGCCCAAATAGTGCTAGTCGTTATCGGGAAACGAATCGGGTTCGTCTTTCTTTGGTGCGGTAAGCACTTTGTAAAAGAAGTAACCGGTAACGATAGTAAAAGTGGATTGAACCACAATCATAAGTACTAATGCTGAGGTGCTCATTCGTTCGATTCTTTTACTTCGTAGCTCTCTCTTTTCCGTTTGTTGGAGGCTACCTTTACCATGACACAAATGCCGATAAAGACGCCCAAGAGCAGAAACCTGCTCATATCCACGTAAAACATGTTGGTAAATCCGGCATCATCCATCCAACGCACGCCCGTATCGAGGTGGAAAAGTTGATTGATGATGCTGTCCTTGGCCCATGGCCATCCTTCGCCCGAGCCCAGTGAGGCCATTCCCGTGGACCACGATTCCAGACTGCCGTCGCCGGGCTTGAAAAGCGAAGTGAGGAAAATAATGAGGATGAACAATGGCGTGATATATTTAATGATGGGCCTGTAAATGCGCGGCACCTTCATATCGGCACCGTCGGTAATTTCTTTCCACCCTTTGTCCATACCAAAAACCCAAGCGAAGAGTATGACCTCTGCCAAGGCGAAAATGACCAGCGAAACAGTGCCGGTCCAATAGTCGTATTCGTCAAACACTCCTTTGCCAAAAAAGAGAATGGTAGGAAGCGCTAAAAAGAAAACCAATATGCCCAAAGTTATGGCCGATTTGTTTCGGCTCCACTTAAACTCGTATTCCATGAAACCCATCCATGGCGTACCCATGGCGAGGCTGGAAGTGATCCCGGCGAAGAAAAGCAGGCCAAACCACGCTACTCCGGCAATTACGGCCAATACACTTCCGAATTGATCAAAGAGAAAAGGCATGGTTTTGAAAGCCATCATGAAGCCGGCATTCTCTTTTACCCAATCCAAACCGAGGTAGCCTACAGCGATAGGGATCACCACACTGGCACCCAGTACTATCTCCACGAAGCCATTCATCCATCCTGCGCTCATGGCATTGAGGGCTATGTCGTCACGCTTTTTTACATAAGAAGCGTAGCACTGAATGGTGCCCATGCCTACGGAGAGGGTAAAGAAAATCTGTCCTGCTGCCGCCAGCCAAATCTTAGGATCGGCAAGGGTGCTAAACTGAGGCTCCCACAGAAAATTCAAACCCAGGCTGGAATCGCAATCGACACACTCGCCGGTGGAGCCAAGCGTAACCGCCCTTATGGCCAAAAAAATACCGAAGAGAATCAAAAGAGGCATGGCTATTTTGGCCACCTTCTCTATTCCTCCTCTGAGGCCGCGAGAAAGGATGTAGATGTTGATGGAAAGCGTGACCACAAAGGCTATCAAGGCCCACACCGGGAAGTTGATATTAGAGCCCAGGTCGACATAGTGATCAAAAAAGGCGGAAACCTGCCCCAGGTCCATTCCCAGGAAATCGCCTTTCAAGGACTTGATGGTGTACGTAAGCGTCCATGACTCTATATAGGTATAGTAAGTCATTACCCCAATATTGGTGAAGATGCCAAATACTCCGAAATATTTCCAGAGTCGCTTTTTGGTCATATTGTCCAAAATGAAAGGCGTGGAGTGATCGCCATAGCGGCCACCGTAGCGGCCCATGCTCCATTCTACCCACAAAAGGGGAATGCCCATAAGCAAGAATGAAACGAGGTAAGGAATCATGAAGGCGCCACCGCCGTTTTGCACTGCCTGCACCGGAAAGCGCAGAAAATTTCCCAGACCCACGGCATTGCCGGCCATGGCCAAAATGAGTCCTACTCTTGATCCCCACGATTCTTGCTGAACGCTCATACTTTCAGTTTAGGTTAGCTTTCAAATATAGAAATTAATGGTTGCGACCCTAGCCATGCTTTTTCATCTGCTCTTCCATCCTGCGCAAGCTTTCTACAAACGAATGCGGCTCATATCCCAGCTCTTTTTGTGCTTTGGAAATTATGAACCCGGTCCTGGGCGGACGCTTGGCGCGTTGGTTAACAAAATCAGTACTTGCTCTTTTAATAAGTGTTGAATCTAAGCGCCATTCGCGGGCAACACTATGGACCAATTCGTACATATTCATGAAATCGGGCCCTGAAATATTGAAGACTCCCTTGGCCTTTTTTGTGGCGGCCAGCAAGCATCCTTGGGCCAGGTCTTCAGCCCAAGAAGGAGTGCGAAACTGATCATCTACTATGTTTATGGGCTGACCCTTCAACAGTGCCTCTCTGGCCCAAAGCACAATATTCGATCGGCTGAGTTTTGGAATGAAACCATACACCAGACCTGTGCGCAAAATGGAATAAGACACGGCGTGCTTCTGCAGCACTTGCTCACTTTTCCACTTCGAAAGGCCATAGTAGTTGATGGGATGTGCCTCGTCTTCCTCTTTATAGGGCCCCTTTTCTCCGTCGAAAATAAAATCGGTGGAAACGTGCACGAGGTGCGCATTGTGCATCAGGCAAGTATCTGCCAGATGGCCCACGGCCTCTACATTAATTCGATCGCATTGTTGGCGCTCTGTTTCGCAAAGGTCTACATTGGTCATAGCCGCGGTGTTGATCACCACATCCGGCTTGTGCATAGCTATTGCCCGAAAAACGGCCTCTCGGTCGGTTATGTCGAGCGATTGATAAAGGTGTCCCGGTCTCGGGTCACGATCTTCGCCTGCCGAAGTGGCAATTAAATCAACTCCGAAATCAGCGTGCAGGTCAATAATCTTTTGGCCCAAAAGCCCGTTGGACCCGGTGATGAGTACTTTGAGTTTTTTGGCCACCTTTCCTATCGCTTGGGCATTACCAAATAAAGAATGAGGTAGGCCAATATAGATGCGCCTCCAAGAAGTGTGGTGAGGATGAACACAAGTCGAACCATGCTCACATCCAAATCAAATTTTTCGGAGAGCCAGGCACAAACGCCAAGAATCTTTTTTTCAGTCATGGTAGGGGTTTTATTAGGGGCTTATGATTTTACAGGTCAAATACGGTCTTTCGGCGCGCGATAAAACGGTCTTTTATTTTCAAGAAGAAGGCAAGGATGAGGTAAAAAATAACCGGAGAACCCAGTGTAGCGAATGAAGTGTAGATAAAAAACAAGCGAATTCTGTCGGCGTCAATTCCCATTCGTCGTCCGAAGCGGGAGCATACTTCGTAGCCTTGCTGCTCTAACTTATACTTCAAATCATCTATCCAATCTTTCATTTTCCTGTTATTTCATTTCCGATTACGCAATCCAAACATCTCTTCTTGTCGCAATACTTTGCTTTCAATTCGATTAGCGCTTGCGACTGCAACGCGTTCTTGGCAGTGGCACCGTAAGCGCTAAAAGTACGGGTTATGTTGTTTTTTTCAGCATCTAAGTCTTCAAGAATTCTTAAAGCATACTCTTTTAATTCCTGATCGCCTGTTTGCATCCCATAAGCATAGGCAATGGGGGCTATAACATTAATGAACAAGACTTGCTCAATATGCTTCAGTCGCTTGGGCGAGCGCTCTTTTTCCGGGTCATCAAACCTGTAGTGCTTTTGCCAGTAAGGACTTACATGAAATTGAAAGCGCTTTTGCCATTCTTTTACCGTCTTTCGGCCCACTATAAGCGAAAACACTGCGGGGCTTTGGCACATAAATGCCGCTAGCTGGGCCATGCGAATGGTAGGAAAGCCTGGCGGACGAACACGAAAGTATTTAAATAACCCGGCCTCCTTTGGGCGTATCGCGTGTTTCTTGAGCAAATGATCGGCATTTTTTGACATACTATGCACATAGTCAGCTTCCGATTTTTCCGGGATCAAATTTGCCCCACCAAAAAGCAATGCTTCAATATGCGATAGGCTGTATCGCTCTTTCATGATGGTTCGTATGCTGACTTTACGGGCCAATTGCTCAAAAGGATCGGCGTTGAGCGGCGCGCCAAAATAGCGCGCCAATAGTTGAAAGGTGGTCTCTTCCCAATCGCCCTTATTGAAATCTAGTATTTGGAATATTCTGTCAGTCTTTGATTCCAATCGCTCTATGAGCACCCGCTCTAGCCACCAATTCAGCTTTTCTTCAGGAACTCTTTTAATGGCATTCCCACATGGAATCTTTTCGCGGGAGTGCATGAGTTGATCGTAATTGGCCAGAAAGCTTTCGTGAATAAGCCCATTGAGTTCCAGCACGGGAATGTCATCCGGTTGCTCGCGCGTGTTGTGCTCCAGCACCACATGCAGTATAACATTCTTGTAAGCGTGGTCGGAAGAATGTTTGTGCGCATGCCAATCGGAACTGCGCACATGCAACTCCACATTGCCTGCCCAGTTTATTCCATCTATCTCTATTAAGGCATTTGAAAAGTCGGGTCCTGCATTGGAGTTCCACAAACCGCGTTTGTGGATGGTGATGCTACGTCCGTCGTGGGTCGTGAGCGTCTGCTGCCTGAACAGGCCAAATCGCCAAATATGTTGCAATACATCTTCGCGCATGAAACGAAAATAAGAAAAGAGTCCTTTCGAACTCTTTTCACTTCCCAGTTTTAGGTTGAGGTAACGGGAATAAAAAAAACCGAAGTGAAACACTTCGGTTTAGGTTTATAGAAATAGGTTTAGGTTGTTCGACTTATGAAAAGTCATCAAATAATGGTTTAGCGTTTCGGTTGCCTTTTGGGCACGACGAACATAGGAAGAAAATTCTACAATGCAAATATTTTGTTAAATCCCTTCAGAAGTAGAGCTCGTGCATCTGTTTGCTCATCAACCCGGCTTCCTCACCGGCTCTTTCGGCGAAGTCGATTCCTGCTGAGGCGTATATGATACTCCTTGAGGCATTTATCAGCAATCCTCCATCCTGATTGGAGGCTTCGCGAATTACTTCTTTCAAATCGCCGCCCTGTGCGCCTACTCCAGGCACCAGAAAAAAGTGGTTGGGGAGCGCGCTGCGCACTTCACGCAATATGTCGGTGCGTGTGGCTCCTACCACAAACATGAGGTTAGAATCAGTGCCCCAGGAAGCCACCTTGCTCATTACCTCCATAAATAGCGGCTTCGAGGAAGTCGAATGGCTTGGCACTTGGGTTTGTAAAAACTGGAAATCGAGGGCGCCGTCATTGGATGTGACGCCCAAAACTATGGCCCAATGACCGTCGAATTTCAGAAATGGCTCAACAGAATCTTTCCCCATATAAGGCGCTACCGTGATGGCATCCGCTTTCATTTCATTGAAAAACGCCTCTGCATACATGGTGGCCGTGTTGCCAATATCTCCGCGTTTGGCGTCTGCAATTACAAAGTGGTCGGGGTAATAATCCTTTTGGTAGGAGATGGTTCTTTGCAACGACATCCAACCTTTTACTCCTTGCGACTCATAAAAAGCAGTGTTGGGTTTGTAGGCCACACAATGTGCGGCTGTATGGTCGATAATGGCTTTATTGAATTCAAAAATGGGGTCTTCAACAGTGAGGAGATGTTGTGGAATCTTCCTTACATCAGTATCCAAGCCTACACATAGGAAAGTCTTTTTCTTAAATATCTGCTCAATGATTTGCGCTCTGGTCATTACGATATCAATTCGCTTTCTTTCATTTTTTCTAGGTTCTCTGCCACTTGTAGCTCTTCTGTCACCTTAAAAAGATCGCCGTTTGTAATCTCGCTAAGATTGTACAAAGTAAGCCCAATGCGGTGATCGGTAAGCCGGCCTTGGGGATAATTGTAAGTTCTGATCTTTGCCGAGCGGTCGCCAGTGGAAACCATACTCTTGCGTCGACTCGAGATTTCTTCATTTCGTTTTTGAAGTTCTATCTCATAGATGCGCGAGCGCAAAACCTTTAGCGCTTTATCAAAATTCTTTATCTGCGATTTCTCATCCTGGCATTGAGCCACCACTCCTGTGGGGATGTGTGTGAGCCTAACTGCCGAATAGGTGGTGTTTACACTTTGTCCCCCGGGGCCACTTGAGCAATAGGTGTCTTTGCGCACCTCGTTCATGTCTATTTGCACATCAAATTCTTCAGCTTCGGGCAATACAGCCACTGTGCTGGCAGAGGTGTGTACACGTCCTTGCGTTTCTGTTTGCGGAACGCGCTGCACACGGTGCACCCCTGCTTCAAACTTCATGATACCGTATGCCCCTGCACCAATTAGGTTGAAAACAATTTCCTTGTACCCTCCTGCCGTTCCTTCCTGCACGTCCACCACTTCCACCTTCATGCCCAACTTTTCGGCATAGCGCGAATACATACGGTAAAGATCGCCGGTGAAAATACTGGCCTCGTCGCCACCGGTGCCTGCACGCAATTCAATCACAGCGTTTTTGGCATCCTCCGGATCCTTGGGTATGAGCATAAACTTTATTTCCTCCTCCATTTTTTCAATAGCGGGGTTTAACTCCTCGAGCTCCATCTGCGCCATTTCTCTTAGCTCATTGTCTTTTTCCACTTTCAACATAGTTGCCGCTTCCTCCCTATGCTTCAGTGCAGTCTCGTATCGTTTAATAGTGGCCACCATAGGCTCTAGCTCCTTATAGTCCTTGCTGAGCTTGATGTATTGTTCCATATCACCCATCACCGAAGGATCTGTGATCCTTTCGGCCACATCCTGGAAGCGTACAACAATTCCCCTAAGTCTGTCTCTCAATTCCATTTCTCTTTATCCTCTATATTCAAATGTTCCATTTTCGGTCAGCAGGCTCACTTTGGCGCCCTCGTTCGCTTCCACCCTACCCACTATTTGCGCCTCAATTCCATATTTTCCCGCAAGCGAAATCACATCTTGCGCATGCTCTTTTGGTAAATAAATTTCCATCCGGTGGCCCATATTAAACACCTTGTACATTTCCTGCCAGGCTGTGTTCGATTGTGCTTGAATCATTCGGAACAGTGGCGGAATGGGAAACAAATTATCCTTTATAATGTGCAAATCGGAAATGAAATGCAGCACCTTGGTTTGTGCGCCACCACTGCAATGCACCATTCCATGGATGTCTTTTCGCTTTTCACTCAATAGCTCTCGAATCACCGGGGCGTAAGTTCTGGTTGGCGAAAGCACCAGCTTACCGGCATTCAGCGGCGAGCCTTCCACCTTGTCCAAAAGTCCCATTTTGCCACTGTATACTAAATCGTCCGGAACTTGCGGATCATAACTTTCGGGGTATTTCTTGGCCAATTCCTTACTGAAAACATCATGTCGAGCGCTGGTAAGCCCATTGCTGCCCATGCCGCCGTTATACTCCTTCTCGTAACTCGCTTTTCCATAAGACGAAAGCCCGACAATTACATCTCCCGCTTGAATTCGGCTATTGTCTATCACTTCGTCGCGCTTCATTCGGCAGGTTACGGTAGAATCGACAATGATGGTGCGAACCAAATCGCCCACATCTGCTGTTTCGCCACCGGCGCTGTAAATACTTATACCCAGCTCACGCAATTCACTCAACAATTCCTCCGTGCCATTAATAATCGCCGATATTACTTCACCAGGGATAAGATTTTTGTTTCTTCCAATGGTAGAGGAAACCATGATATTGTCCACAGCACCCACGCAGAGCAGGTCGTCCAGATTCATCACAATCGCATCCTGAGCAATACCTTTCCACACACCCAGGTCGCCTGTTTCTTTCCAATACATGTAGGCCAACGAGCTTTTGGTGCCGGCGCCGTCGGCATGCATCACCATGCAATGCTCTTCGCTTCCGGTAAGAAAATCTGGGACAATCTTGCAAAAGGCTTTTGGAAATAGGCCCTTGTCGAGATGTTTGATAGCGTTGTGTACGTCCTCTTTCGAGGCCGACACGCCGCGTTGGTTATATCGTTGATCTTCCATGGTATAAAAAGCAAAAAGCATCCCGACACCATTCGGTCGGGACGCTTCTTATAATCATTACTCAGTATCTATTTATTGTCCGGCTGCTTCGGAACGTAATTGTCTCGGAGCACCTTAAAGTCTGTTCTACGATTCAACTGACGGGCCAATTCATCCGCCTCGTTTCCGCTTTCGCGCTTCAGTCGGTTGATAAAGGCTTCCGTTAGTCTGTCATTTGGCTTCAGGTAATCAGGTCCTTCCCAGTTTTCAGGAATCACATAGGGCTCTGATTCACCCATACCTTTTGCTACCACTCTTTCAGCTTCTATTCCTTTAGAAATCAGGTAGCTCACACAAGTGTCGGCTCGTTTCTGCGAAAGACTTTGGTTGGCCGCATCTGTACCAATGTGGTCAGTATGCGAACGCAATTCGATTACGATATTCGGATTGTCCTCCAGAATTTCAACCAAATCATCCAGTGATTCCATGGCCTCAGGACGAAGGTCCCACTTGTTGAAGTCATATTCGATTCGAGGTAACACGATAGGTCTCTTAATTGGATCGAGTTCCTTGTTGTGCACCATGGCGTATAAATAACCATCTGTTGTTGCTTCAAAGGAGCTTAAAGGGATACCGACAGTTGTTACCGATCCCGACTTAGTCAAATAGTCCTTCCGTTCAAAGTTGAGCGTGTAGTTGGTTTCTTCCTTGAAGTTGGCAACATCAAAGAAATAGTAACCCAAATTATCGGTTTTTCCCTCGATTGCGGTTCCGTCGCTTCCTACCAACTTAACTGTTACCAAATCCAACGGGCGACCGCTCTTAGCATCCTTCACCACGCCTTTCAGCGTATAAAGCAATGGCTTGAGGTATACTTTGTATATGTCGTCTCCACCTCTACCTCCGGGACGGCTGCTGGACATATATCCGTACTTATCGTCATTTCCTTTGAAGATCAATGCGAAATCATCCGCATGAGAATTGATGGGATAACCCAAATTTTCGGCTTCACCGTACGATCCATCTTCAAATCTTTGGGCTTTAAAAAGATCCCATCCACCCATTCCGGGGTGACCATCTGAAGTAAAGTATAGATAACCATCCTTGTGCATAACCGGATAGCGCTCATCACCTTCGGTATTCACCTTGTTTCCAAGATTTTCCGGCTTACCCCATTTACGGCCACGCTTGTCGTAGGTAGAAACCCACAAATCGCGTCCGCCAAATCCGCCTTCCATATCGGCAGCAAATATCATGGTGTTTTCGTCAATGAGTGTAGGCTGACCAATTGAGGCAAGCGAATCCACATCAAAAGCAAGCTCTTCCGCCTCGCCCCATGTTTTCCCTTTCTTTCTCGACATGTATATTCTACAGCGAATGTCCGCCTTCTTCTCACGGTTGCAACGTGTAAAGTACATCACACTTCCTCTTTCATCAATCGTGGCCACGCCCTCATCAGCTCCTGTGTTCACCAACTCATCTAGTGGAACGGGCACGCTCCATGCGGGTTCAGCGTCTGTTGCCTTGCCTCGGGTATTTCTTCCTTTCTTTCGCTCTTGTTGAGACATAAAGAGGTCAGCAAAATTCTGCCCTGTCCAACCGTCAGCATCTTTGCCTGTGCTTTCGTCGCGAGAAGAGGTGAATAAAAGTGTGGTTTGTTCCTTATCTCCCCATGCAGGAGCAAAATCATTGAACTTAGTGTTGAACTCGCGCATATTCACCAATTCATAACGAGTTGGGTTTTGCATCATTTCAATCGCTGCTTTGCAACTCTCTACACCACGCGTTCCCCTAGAATCGGCGGGAGACTTTTGACGATAGTTGTCGTACTCAATCATGGCATCCTCATATCGGCCTTGTGCTTTGATACAATCGGCCATGTATAGAATAGCGATCGGATCCTCGTATCTTCTTTTAATAGCGCGGGAGTAGTAGCTCTCCGCTCTGGCCCACTCTCCCATGAATCGGTAACATTCGGCCATTTTAAATGTAATCTCTTCCTTAATCTTTCTATCCTTCTCTTTGGTGGTGGCTTTTTTATAAAGCTCAATAGCATGTGCATATTGCTGCGCTTCGAAGGCCATATCGGCTTCTAGCGTGTATTTGTGTTGGGCGGAAAGTGTCAATGAAAAAACCAGAAAAAGACTGGCAATCCAATCAGCGCGGTTCATTCTCATGTGTGGTAAATTAGGAGCTCCATGTTTGGTTTAGGACTTGGCTAAAATAGTTATTCAATCAAAAATAAAAAATCCCGTTTCGACCAAGCAAAACGGGATTAAAACAGACAGCGTTTGTTCTAGGTTGTAAACAGAATCTCCCGGTACTTAGGCAATGGCCACAGTTCGTCGTCAATTATGCCTTCAAGCTTATCCACGCTATATCTTATGGTATCGAAGAATGGTTTTACACGCTCTTCATACGCAATGGCTTTCTCTCGGCTGTCTTCAATTTTATTGCACGCCTTGCGCATTTCTACCATCTCATTCACGTTGCCTACAATGGTGTTGATGTGGCTTGAAATCGTGCGAATCATCTCTATTTGCTCGCCGGCTACCGATTTAAACTCTTTCTCTCCAAAAATCTCCTTCAAGCCCTGCACATTTCTGATCAAGCGGTTCTGATATTCAATGGCAGTGGGAACAATGTGGTTTTGGGCTATGTCTCCCATTACCCTCGATTCGATTTGAACCTTCATGAAATACTGCTCCAAATACACTTCATGACGCGCCTCGATTTCCTTGTGGGAGAATACGTGAAGGTCTTCGAAAAGCTTCATGGCGCGTTTCGATACCAGTGCATCCAAGGCACGCGGAGTAGTTTTTATGTTCTCCAGTCCCAACTTGGCGGCATGCTCTTCCCATTCCTTGCTGTAGCCGTCGCCTTCAAAGCGTATTTCCTTCGAACTCTTGATATACTCTCTCAACACATTGAAAATAGCACCGTCCTTCTTCAATCCTTTTTCAATAAGTGCATCTACATCCTTTTTGAACTTGATCAGCTGATCGGCCACTATGGTGTTCAAAATGGTCATAGGCAGGCTACAGCTTGCGCTACTTCCCACTGCCCGGAATTCGAATTTATTTCCTGTAAAAGCAAATGGGGAGGTGCGGTTTCGATCGGTGTTGTCCAAAAGGATTTCAGGAATCTTTCCTACCACATTCAACTTTAAGTCTGTTCGTTGTTCAGGAGAAAGCGGGCCGGGCTTTACTTGACTCTCGAGTTGATCCAATATGGCGCTCAGTTGCGAACCAATGAAAACTGAGATGATGGCCGGCGGGGCTTCATTCGCTCCAAGTCTGTGGTCGTTTTGAGCACTGGCAATGCTGGCGCGAAGCATTCCGGCATTCTCGTGTACCGCCTTTATGGCGCACACAAAAAAGGTTAGAAACTGCATGTTGCCAGTGGGATTTTTTCCTGGTTTCAAAAGGTTTACACCTGTGTTGGTTGCCAGCGACCAGTTGTTGTGCTTACCTGAACCATTGAGTCCGGCGAATGGTTTTTCATGAAGCAAAACCCTTAAGTCGTGCTTCTTGGCCACTTTGTTCAAAATGTCCATAAGCAGCTGATTGTGGTCAACCGCAATGTTTATTTCTTCAAAAATGGGCGCCACCTCAAATTGGTTTGGCGCTACCTCATTGTGTCGTGTGGTCACAGGCACGCCGAGCTTGATGCACTCGCGCTCATAGTCCTTCATGAAGGCAGTGGCACGAGCGGGAATGGATCCAAAATAATGGTCGTCCAACTGCTGTCCTTTGGCAGGTGTGTGGCCAAACAAAGTTCTCCCGGTAAGTGCCAAATCAGGTCGTGCCTCGTATAGCGTAGCGTCCACCAGGAAATACTCTTGCTCCCATCCCAGGGTGCTAATTACTTTGGTTACAGACTTGTCGAAATACTGACAAACCGCAGTGGCGGCCTCATCTACAGCATGCGCCGCGCGAAGCAATGGCACTTTGTTGTCCAGCGCTTCGCCGGTATAACTCACGAAAACCGTTGGTATGCAAAGGGTATCATCAATGACGAAGGCAGGCGAGGTAGGGTCCCAAGCGGTGTAGCCTCTTGCCTCGAATGTATTTCGGATTCCACCGCTCGGAAAGCTGGAAGCATCCGGTTCTTGTTGCACCAGTTTATCGCCACTGAATCGCTCAATGGCCCGACCTTCTTTCGTGGTTTCATAAAAGGCGTCATGCTTTTCGGCGGTGGCTCCTGTGAGCGGCTGAAACCAATGCGTAAAATGCGTAGCGCCTTTGGATAGTGCCCAGTCTTTCATGGCGCTGGCTACTTGATCGGCAATATTGCGGTCTATTTTTTCGCCTTTGTGCATGGCGCGCTCCACACTGTCAAATGCCTCTTGCGTGAGGTATTCGCGCATTTTATCTAAGCCAAAAACATTGGTTCCAAAAATTTCGGCCAGTCTTGGTTGTGGGCCTTCTGGTCTAACTGGTTTGCGTTGATGTGATTTTTCGAGGGCGGAAAAGCGAAGATGTGCCATTGGGATAATTTGTTACAATTTTCGCCAAAGGTAGTTTTTGGAGGGGGTGTGTTGCAAATTTTTGTGTCTTTCTTTATCAACACCCTGTTTAATTTAGGGGTGATTACGAATTGATCTATATAATTTGGCGAAACACCCCTATTTGCTAAAAGAAAAGTAAATACAAATATGCGAAGTAGGAAAGCAGTATCAACAGCCCTTGCCAATGCACGATTTCATTCAATGGTTTCATCCGCATAAAGATGAATAGACCGAGTGTAAAGGCAAGCATGGTGTAGATGTCCACTGTCAATAACTTGGCATCTACCTGGGTTATGGGCGAAATAAAAGCGGTGATGCCCAATACTGCACCAATGTTGAAAATGTTTGATCCCAGTATATTACCAATCGAAAGCTCCCGTTGATTGCGTAAAGCTGCAACCAAGGACGCAGCAAGTTCGGGAATGCTGGTGCCTATAGAAACAATAGAAACGCCAATTACCCGCTCGGAGATGCCCATAGCCGAGGCAATGTTTACTGCGCCTAGTACCAATCGATCGGCACCAACGAAAAGGAAAACAGTTCCAACAATGACGATTAGTACAGCTTTTGGAGGACTCAATAATTTTACCGCTTGAATATCTTCTGTGTCCAATGAAACTGATTCAAGGCCTCCTTCCCTTCGCGATCGAATGATGATAAAGGAGGTAAAGAGGATGACCAAAACGAAAAAGAAGAGTCCTTCCCAACGACCAATTCCACCATCAAGAGAAAACAAAAACAAAAGCAAAGACAACAAGGCCATAGCCGGCCAATTAAAGCGGTAGCTATCTTTTGAAATTGACAATCTAAATATGGTCGCCGTTAGGCCCAGTATGAGTCCAATATTGGCGGTGTTGCTGCCTATTACATTCCCCAGCGCAATGTCTGAATGACCTTGCAAAGCGGCATTTAGGCTAACTATAAGCTCGGGTGCGGAGGTGGCAAAACTTACTATTGTAACGCCAATCACCAAGGTAGATACTTTTAACTTAAGCGCCAACGCGACGGAGCCTTTCACTAAAAATTCCCCCCCAAAAAAGAGCAACACTAAACCAAGCACTAACCACAAATAATCCATCATTCCGAATATTGATTAGGTGTTTTCCCTTGATTGTTTTCTGCTACATTTTCCTCATCAACCACTGGCTTGGGCTGTGGCTTTTTTCTCGTTAC
>CAZBBV010000012.1:0-282 GCA_964490025.1 uncultured Cryomorphaceae bacterium
AGCTAAGCAATTTCACCAACGGTTTACCGGTCATGAATTTTGCATAAGCGTTGAACTGAAGCAGCCCTTCTTCACTTGTCATGAACAGTTGAAGGTTTCCGGCTAGGTGACCCAAAAGAAAAAGACACAAGAAAAGGCCGGTAGCGGCCATCCAGTACTTCTTTACAAGGGATGTTTTGAGTAGAGCGCTCGAACTCATAATATTGAAAGTTTACGCATTCGGTTATGGGTGCAAATGTAAAATCTCACGGATAGCTTCACCAATGATAAAGGTTATTCAGA
>CAZBBV010000012.1:292-3272 GCA_964490025.1 uncultured Cryomorphaceae bacterium
TAAAATTTACATTGGCATTCAAACCACATTGATTTCGCTTTTGTTCGCCAAGTGTAGCATCAATTAAATCCAAACGAAAGGCGGCGAAAACCTTAAACTTGCAGTCCATTTTGCAGCAAAACACCCAAGTAACATGAAATACCTTCAAATAGATTCATCTCTTTTCACAGAAAACCGAAAAAGATTCGCAAAGCACTTGAAGCCAAAGTCGCTGGCTTTGTTCTTTTCCAACGACATCATGCCCACCAATGCGGATGGCACCATGCCCTTTCGCCAAAATGCCGACCTTTTTTACCTCAGCGGTGCCGATCAGGAAGAAAGCATCCTGGCCATTTTTCCTGAGGCGAGCAATCCCGACCACCGGGAAATACTTTTCCTGCGCGAAACCAATGCACAAATCGCCATTTGGGAAGGCGAAAAACTGACGGTAGAAAAAGCACGCGAAGTGAGCGGCATTCAAAACATTCAGTGGCTGGATAAATTCGACATTGTGCTTAAAACCCTTATGGCTGAGGCGGAACATGTGTACCTGAACAGCAACGAACACCTGCGGGCCACCATTGAAGTGGAAACCCGCGAAGTGCGCTTAGGCAAAGGGATTCGAGAAAAATATCCCCTTCACCGCTATGAGCGCAGCGCACCCATCATGCACAGCCTGCGGGCCATTAAGCAGCCTATAGAAATAGAACTGATGAAACGCGCCGCAGCCATTGATGTGCAAGGCTATTTGCGTGTAATGAAGTTTATAAAACCCGGCGTGTGGGAATACGAAATTGAGGCCGAATTTGCCCATGAATTTCTCCGCAATCGCTCCCGCGGTTTTGGTTATACGCCCATCATTGCCTCGGGCTACAATGCCTGCGTGCTGCATTACATTGAAAACAACCAACAATGCAAAGACGGCGATTTGATCCTGATAGATGTAGGCTCCGAATATGCCAATTACCACTCCGACATTACCCGCACCTTGCCTGTAAATGGTCGTTTTACACAACGACAAAAGCAAGTGTACAACGCCGTGCTGCATGTGATGAAAGAAGCCATGAAGCTGCTACGTCCGGGAAACCAATTGCACGAATACCACAAAGAAGTGGGTAAGATTATGGAAGGGCAGTTGCTGGAATTGGGCCTCATTGACAAAACCGACATTAAAAATCAAAATCCCGCATGGCCCGCCTACAAGAAATACTTTATGCACGGCACCTCGCACTACTTGGGGCTGGATGTGCACGACGTGGGCCATTGGAATGTGAAAATGGAAGCCGGAAACGCCTTTACCTGCGAACCGGGCATCTACATTCCTGAGGAGAATATGGGCATCCGCATTGAGGATGACGTGATCATTACTGAAAACGGCCTCATAAACCTCACCGAAGGCGCCCCGAAAGAAGTGGAAGCCATTGAAGAAATGATGAACGCTCGATAAGATGATAGCCACTACCCGCTTCGGCGAACTGCACTATAAAACTTACGGCCCGCATGACGCTCAGGCGGTATTGCTTATTCACGGATTTTTAGAAGGCAACTACATGTGGCAACACCTAATGCCCATGTTACCACAGGAGCGCTTTTACATAATGCCCGACCTGCCGGGACACGGGGCCACTGCTTCGGTGAGCAATGTGCACCGCATGGATATGATGGCCGAAATGCTTCATGATCTGTTACAAAAGCTGGGCGTGGAGCGCTGCACAGTGGTGGGCCACAGCATGGGCGGCTATGTGGCTTTGGCCTTTGCCGAACTCTTTCCGAAGCAGGTAGAAAAACTCATTTTGTATAGCAGCACCACTTTCGACGACGGACCGCGCAAGATCAATCGCGACCGCGCTGTGGAGGCCGTGCGTAGTGGAAAGAAAAGCTTCCTTACCCAAACCGTTCCTGGCTTATTTGCTCCTATCAATGTGGAAAAATGCCGCGAGGAAATTGACTTGGCCATAGAGAAAGCAGCAAAAATGACCAGAGAAGGTATCGCTGCATCACTATTGGGCATGAAGGAACGCCCCACACGATCGGCAGTGGCGAAAAAAACAAGAAACACGGTTTTCATCATTGGTGCGGAAGATCCACGCATTGACCCTAAGGCAGAAGAAAATTGGGCGCGCGAGAATCACATAAAGTATCATGTTATTTCAAATGCCGGCCACATGGCCCACTTCGAAAATTCTATAGCCTTGGTGAAGGTTTTAGAGCAGGAAATTTGAGGAGGAGCGCTCAGGGCAATAAATCTTCCGGAATTGGAAATTTCTTCTTCGCGCTTGGTCTGTTTCTCTTGAAGTAGCGCACCAGCGTAGGGGTGTAGAATGCGATTAACGCTATTTTCACGAACACCAGCCACCCGATATAGGCAAATAGCGTGAAAATGAGGAAAACCAACCCTGTGTACATACCTATCATCATTATGAGATAGATGAAATAAGTCACCGGATTCGACCAAACGGTAATGCCAAATTCGGGATTCAGCTCCCGGGCCTTTTCCGACAGAGCCTGAAGAAAAGCCTTGTATTCCTCACTTTGGTCTTTGAAATTGCCAAAGCTTACATAATGCATATTGGTCAATTTGAGCACCACACCGTTGTTCATGTGCAGCTCGGCTTCGTAGTTGTTGCGCTTTATCCTTCCGGGATGATAGCGCAAGCGCATTCGGTCAATCTCACCCAAGGAGTAGCTCTGTCGCTCGTCCTTTACATAATAGTGGAGCCAAACGCCATCCAGCTCCAACTTTTTTGGCGTCATCCGGAAGTCGTTTATCCACTCGTAGTTCATTCGTTTCGCAATACCGATTCCACCCAAGCTTTCCCCCATTCGTTCTGCTCTCGCTCGCTCCACAGCTCAGGAAAGAAAATCCGTTTCTGAAAGCGTGGAGGCAAATACTGTTGCCAGTTGGTACCTCCGGTTGCAGGCACCTCACCTTTTTCCTGGCTCAAATAACGCGCAGCCGTTTTATAATGCACCAGCGGCCAGTTGATATTCACATGCACAT
>CAZBBV010000012.1:3282-14092 GCA_964490025.1 uncultured Cryomorphaceae bacterium
GCCAGCGCATTTGCTCCCATAGTGCCTGTGTGCCGCGCCCTTCGGCCACCACTTCTGAATATTTCTTCCAAATGTTGCGCTGCTCATACTCCTCCGCAAAGGCCAAAAAGCGGGGCATGTATTTTTTCTCAAAATTCTTTAGCGTGAGCGTCTTCTTGCCGCTTTCCAACTCTGTGGCGCCGCGTTTCCAATACAGGTGCTCTAGTTTCTCACTCAATGGTGCTTCTTTGAGCAGCTCACGGTAGTCTTTTTGGGTAATGTTGATGAGGTCGGCGCAGCCCATTTCTATCAAGCGGTATTGCGCGCTCTGAAAGCCACTGGCGGGCAACAGGCTCATTCGAAATTTTACGAATTGCTCTTTGTCCATGCCCTGTGTCATCACGTCGAAAGACTTAGTGAGCGCCTGGAAATACTGGTTGATACGGCGCAGTCGGTCGGCAAAAAAATCGGGGTCTATCTTCTCGTTCCAACCCATATCCTGACCGGAGTCCGACATTACCTTTCCGTTGTAGGCTATCTGCTCTATTTCGTGCAAAGCCAGGCGGAAGTAGAGTTCGGTTATCTGGTGGTAGATGATGAAAATGAGCTCGTCCGGAAAATCGGTTCGCGGTTCCTGAAGACTCAACAAGGTGTCCACTTTGGTATATTCCCAGTAGTGAAGAGGATTGGCATAGAGCAGACCGTCCATGTAGGCCCCTAAGTCCTGACCTATGGAGGTGTATTTCTTTTCGAGTTCAGCGAGTTTGTTTTCAATGTCTTTCGAGAATTCCATTGCCGATTTTAGTTTTATCAATTGCCCGGCAAGTTAGAAATACTACCCTTTCGAAGCGCTAATCTGCATCATATCTTACGCAGGGGCTTGCGCAGGTTTTCGTATCCGGTGATGGACATTTTTATCGAACCGATTAAGAGATCGGTCTGTAAGAGAATGGGGATTTTATTTGCGTCGTCGCTCACCCAAATGCTCATATCCTCTTGATCCTTGAACACGCGGCCCACCTGAATAATAGGTCTAAACTTCATACATGGAATGGTGCCCACGGCACTCTTCACATTCTCGCGACCCAAGAGGCGCAGTTTGAGCGGAAATAGTTCGTGGTCCAAAAAGGTTACAATCTCAATTTCGTCGCCCACTTTCAGCTTTGACGCGTCGTAGGTGCGGCTGTAGTAAAAAGCGGAAAGGATGTCCTGAATGTTTGGTGGAACGGAATAGTACATCCCTGCGCTCTCCGCATAGTTGTGGTATTGGTTGAAGAAAATGTGGTGATTGATCTCGTATCCGCCTTCGCTCACGTCGCGGATGTGCTCCCAAGGCACTATTGCGCTAGTGTCAAGAAAAGTTTCGTAGCGGTCCTCCACCCTATAAAACCAGTTGAACATGCCCACTGAATTTCCGGTGCCCACAATGTGGTAGGCGCTCCGTCCCTTTTTAGAAATAATGCTTTTCACTTTTAGTTCAGCCACGCCTGCATCCAGCAATCCGTAGTGGAGTTTATATCGCAGCACCTCCCCTTTTTTGAAGGCGGTGTTTTTTACGACGCGCAATTCCGGTTTATCGTCCGAAACTTGGTTCTCGCTATGTATACCGAATTCGATACCGCTGGTGCCTTTCTTGGACTGAAGACTGCCGAGCATGATGAGCAATAGTGCACTAAGGGTGAATACAATCTTTTTCATGGCTTGTCAATTTACAACTTATATTTTTCAAAAAGTCTGCCACACATGTGATCTGCACATTCTTGCGCAGGAAGAAAGGGGTTGTATGTTTGGCAAAACGAAATTCTCAGTTTGCTAATAGACGTCATCATACCTGCTTATAACGAAGAAAAAGCCATTGGAGAGGTGCTGCGTGAAATTCCATTTGGGCTGGTGCGACATGTGGTGGTGGCCAACAACGGATCGACCGACAAGACAGCTGCTGTAGCCGAAGCACATGGCGCCATAGTGGTGCACGAGCCACGGAAGGGCTATGGTCAGGCTTGCCTCACGGCCATGGAAAAGTTGAAGGATTTCGATCCCAATCCAGATGTGGTGGTCTTTATTGATGGCGATCACAGCGACTATCCGGAAGAAATGCCTCAATTGCTTCAGCCAATCAAAGAGGGCAAGGCCGATATGGTTATTGGTAGCCGGGCATTAGGAAACCGCGAACGAGGATCCATGACCATTCCGCAGCTTTTCGGCAATTGGCTGGCCACTTCGTTGATGCGCTTACTTTTCGGCGCCCGCTATACTGATCTTGGCCCCTTTCGGGCCATTCGATACGATAAGTTGATGGCCCTCGAAATGCGCGACCGCAACTTCGGTTGGACCGTAGAAATGCAGATTAAAGCTGCCAAACATGGAATGAAATACTGCGAAGTGCCCGTAAACTACCGTCGGAGAATAGGCGTGAGCAAGGTTAGCGGAACCGTGAAAGGCACCTTCATGGCGGGTTATAAAATCCTTTTTACCATAATGAAATACGCATGGCGCTAGCGGCTTGGGAAATAGCAGCCATCCTTTTGTATGGCGTCTTTATGCTGTATATCATGGCTTACAGCGTATCGCAGTTCTTTCTTTTGAACCATTTCAGAAAAGCCAAAAAGACGGCCCAAACTATTCCTTCGACTCCCAAAGAATGGCCAAGTGTAATGGTGCAGCTACCCGTATACAACGAGAAGTATGTAGTAGAGCGACTGCTGGAAGCGGTGGCTTTGCTCGACTATCCAAAAGAAAAATTACTCATTCAGGTGTTGGACGACAGCACGGACGAAACCCGCGCCATTATTGATCGAGCGGCGCTATTGGTAATGGCAAAGGGAATTCAAATCTCCGTCCTTCGGCGGCCGAATCGGGAGGGTTACAAGGCAGGCGCTCTTGCCTACGGCATGCAACATTGTGACGCGGATTTTGTGGCCATTTTCGACGCAGATTTCGTTCCTGAGCCTGATTTTCTAAAAAGAACCATCCCGCAGTTTGATGCCCTAGAAGTTGGCATGGTGCAAGGGCGCTGGGCCCACCTCAACCGCAGCCAAAGCAGGCTCACGCGCTTTCAAGCCTTTGCGCTGGATGCGCATTTCAGTGTGGAGCAGGGCGGTCGATACCACGGCGGGCATTTCATGAATTTCAATGGGACCGCAGGTGTGTGGCGAAAGACATGCATAGTGGATGCCGGTGGCTGGCAAGCCGATACCCTGACCGAAGACCTAGACCTAAGCTACCGGGCACAGTTGCGCGGTTGGAAATTTAAGTTCGACATGCACACCGCTGTTCCGGCCGAGTTGCCTCTCACAACTTCGGCGGTACGCTCGCAGCAATACCGCTGGATAAAAGGCGCGGCCGAATGCGCCGTAAAGCTTTTGCCCGAAATGATGAGGGCGAAAGTGGCTTTTTCAACCAAGTACCATGCATTCTTTCACCTGCTCAACAGCATGGTGTTCGTGGCTGTATTTTTCACTTCACTTCTTAGCATTCCTATTTTGCTCATACTCATTTCCCATCCTGAGCTGAAGGTTTTTTTCGCCTGGGGTGCCATTTTTCTTTCGGCCACAGTGGTGTTGGTGGGCTATTACCACGAGTCGGTAAAGGCCATTGGGGAAGTGAAGCCCTTGCGCTTCGTTCCTGAATTCGTCATGTTTTTAGCCATTGTAATGGCGCTCTCATTTCACAACACGGTCGCGGCTTTGCAGGGCTATTTCGGAAAAAAATCAGCCTTTGTCCGCACCCCGAAATACAACCTGAACGCGCATGAAGTCTTGAGCGACAAACTTGCCTACCACCGCTTACAGAAAAACTTCTTTCCATTTGCAGAAATTATGCTTGGAGCTTTGTTCTTGATGGCGGCTTTCTTTGGTATCTACTTCCGTGAACTTGGATTGGTTTTTTACCACTTGCTACTTTCCGCCGGCTACTTTGTTTGGGGTGGATTTTCCATTATTCAAGAATGGAAGCTGAAGCGGAACTTTGCGCGCGCTCCCCAGCTTTCCATTTCCATTCAAGAATCATGAGGACAAGAACGAACGCATATTCCAGGTAAACAAAGTATTCATACAATCCATTGGCGGGACCGTAGTGGCTGTAACTTAGAAACACCAAGGCCGACCAAAAAAACGGATACATATATCCTGAAAGGACACCAAGCACTACCAAAGGAATGAGGTACCAGGGATGAACGGTTGTAGCAGTCATGAGATAAATGGTGTAAATCCACATCCAGGTTTCGGGTAGTTTCAATAGCTCCTTTTTTCTGCGAAACACTATGACAATAAGAATGAGTAAAAATCCCAAAATGGAAAGTATGGGCCCTAGCCACTGAATGGGATTGTAGCCTAGGGCAGATGCCCAAATATTCCGAATCAGAAAATACGGGCCTGCATTAAACTCGAAGTTGCGGAAATATAGGTCCAGGCTGTTACTCAAATGCTCCCAGAAAACGGGGCTGAAAAAGGGAATAAAGGCAGCGATAAAAAGAGTCATGAACAACAGCTTGGCGAGCAGCATTCGCTTCCATCCATTGATCATCCACAATAGGGATGGAAAAAACATCAAGGGATTGAGCTTGGTAAGTACCGCAGCAGCCAATGAAGCAACGGCTCCGAATGCACGGCTCTGAAGGAGCAGCCAGAAAGACAGTAAAAGAAACATGACCACTACCCCTTCGAAATGCAGATTGCCCGAAATTTCTATGATTACCAATGGGTTCAGAAAATAGAGAAATGCTGCGCTTCGTCTTACTTTTATTCTATCCAATATGCGAAGTAGAATGCTGAAACTTATCAACTCGAAGAGCAGGAAGAACGCGCGAAACACATCAATGGCCACAGAAATATCACCTCCTGAAAGAAAGACCACCAAAGCCGAACAGTACTGCACCACCGGCGGATACACCGAATAATATTTAGGACTGTTCAGCTGGGCATAGAGTTCCGAACTCAGGCCTTGTCCATACCATTGATTTACCTCGTAGAAACAGGGTAATTGTGTAAAAGGATTATTGCCCGCCAGCACCAGTGTACCATCCCAAAGGAATCGATACACATCCTCCGAAAGAGCCACCGGAGCGGTGAAGGCCATGAGGCGAAAAAGTATTCCAGCAAGTAGAAGAATGTAGATATGCTTGCCGAAAACGAGCACCAATCGGCTGTAGAAAAGAAACAAGAAAGCGATAAGGAGAATCAGTATGGTAAAGTCCTCACGAATGACGCTATGAAAAAAGTAGCCATATACTCCGGCTGAAAGCAGAATGCTCGCCCAAAGTTGGATTTGCGATTTTCTATTCATTCGAAAGACTTTGTTCCCGCTTTGAGCCACACGCCCCACACGCGGTTGTAGGGATGAACTTTATCGGTGGCTTGTCTTGATGAATCCTCCAACGGCTTGCCTTGGTTTACCCATTCAAAAATTCCGCCCACTAGATTGTAGCTGATTATGTCTTGTTCTTGGACTGACTCCGCAACCTTTTCACTGCGAACCCCTACACTGCAGTAAAACACCCAAGGCTTATCGCTTGGAAGCTGTTGAAGTGCCTCTTTGCTTGGGTTTGATCCTATAAAAATGGCATCAGGTATATGGCTCACCTCATACTCGGCCCGTTCCCTACAATCGAGAAAATAATATTCATCCAATCGCAGGTCTGCTACATCAATCTCTGCCACACTATGCGCCAACTTCTGATCAAGCATATGTGAAAAAGCCGGGTCTTTGGTTTGGCCTGTAGCTATAAGGGCAGTAAAAAAAAGTAGGCCGGCTATTCTAATCATGGTCTAAAAATAAGTTTTGTGGTTCAGAAAAAGTCCATACATTTGCATGCAGTTATCTATATATATAATTATGTCAATATTAACGGAAGCAAATGCCTACAGCGCTCAGGCGGAAATGCTCAAAGCACTTGGCCACCCTATGCGAATCGCCATCATTCAATTGTTGCGCAATGAGGGCGAAAAAAGTGTTGGAGAGATTCAAGAGCATCTCATGGTGGAACAGGCCATTGCCTCGCACCAACTCGGGCTGATGAAAAGCAAAGGCCTCTTGTTGTGTCGTCGTGATGGTCGAAACATGTACTATCAGGTGCGCAACGAGCGAATCTTCCAAATCATTGACTGTATTGAAAAATGTGTTTAACCTAATTATCGATCAAACAACAAAATGAATCATTTAATCAACGATCCGAAAGCAACCATCATTGACGTGCGTACGCCAGAAGAATTTATGGACGAGCATGCGCCCGATAGCATCAACATTCCTTTGCACGAAATTCCCGAACGGCTTGCAGAGATAAAAGCCATGAGCCAGCCCCTCATTATGTGCTGCCGAAGCGGCGCCCGCAGTGGCAGCGCCACCCAATGGCTTCGCGCTCAAGGCATTCAAGAAGTGTACAACGCAGGCCCCTGGACCGAAGTGGCCTACTATCAATCCATGAAGTAATGCTGAGCTGGCTATTTGGAAGTCGTAGTAAAACGATTCAAGCGTATCGCGAAAAAAACGCGAAAATGATTGATGTGCGCACTGCACGAGAATTTGGACAAGGCCATGCACAAGGGAGTATTAACATACCTTTGGATCAACTGGCCGGGAAGATGAAAGCTTTGAAAAAAGACGAACATTACCTACTGTGCTGTGCTAGTGGTATGCGCAGTAGCAGAGCCACCGAACAAATGAAAGGACACGGATTTATACATGTTTACAACGCCGGAGCTTGGACTAATTTAAAATCAAGAAAATCATGAAAAAACTATTTGCCTTCGCGGTGCTGAGCACCGTATTTTTTACCCATTCTGCTTGCAGCCAATCGCCTGAAAACAGTAGTGTGAGTGAGCAAAAACCCACAATTGCCAAGGACATTGATGTGAAAGAATTCGCCTTGAAAGCAAAATCAGGAGAATATTTCCTTTTGGACGTACGCACCCCTGAAGAGTACGCAGAAGCGCATTTGAGCGGCGCCACCTTAATGAATATTTACGACGTAGAATTTGAAAATCAGCTGTCAACACTGGATAAAAATGTACCGGTTTTGGTGTATTGCCGCAGCGGCGGACGCAGCGGCAAGGCCATGCAAATGATGCGCGAAAAGGGATTCTCCGAAGTGTACAACTTGGAAGGAGGCATCACCACTTGGATACAGGAGGGTGAAAAAGTGGAAAAGTAACATGAGGATAGGGCGAATCATAGCAGCGCTTACAGGTGCCTTGGGCGGTTATCTCTACTACCACTATGTGGGCTGCATGGGTTCGTGTGCTATATGGAATTCGGTGTGGAGAAGTGCAGGTATCGGCGCCCTAATGGGTTTTCTGCTATGGGATGCTATTGCTGATCTGTTCTTAAAAAAAGGAAATAAACTAAATCAATATGTCATGAGAAATGCAGTAGGAATATTATTGATCGCGGCTGCGATAACGGCATGCAGCGGAAATCAAACCAATCAAGAAATTGAGCAAACGGTTGTCCCCGAAGTTGAAGACCTCTCGGCTTTCGAAGCCCAAGGACTCGAAATCGCCAAATCTACTTTTGGCGTGCTCAGTTCAGCCCTCAAACTGCGACTTGAGGATGGAGAAGTGGTTGATGCCGTGAGCTATTGCAACACCGCAGCCTATCCACTTATCGATTCTGTTTCGCAAGCCTTTGGCGCCGAAATTAGACGTACCAGCAATAAGGTCCGCAACCCTGCCAATGCGCTGCGCGATTTTGAAAAACCTGTTTTCGAAGCATTTATAGCTGAAATGAACGCTGGAACAGAACCTCGCGGAAAAGCCATTCGCATGGAAGACGGAATGGTACACTACTTCCAGCCCATTTTCTTACAACCCTTGTGCATGAACTGCCATGGCGTGGTGGGCGAACAAGTGAAAACTGAAGATTATCAACTCATTGCTTCGCTATATCCGAACGATCAGGCGGTGGGCTACAAGCCCGGCGAACTGCGCGGCATGTGGAGCATAACATTTAAACAATAAGAACATGAGCACTTTTGGAGAAATAGTAAATTCTGACAAACCGGTATTAATCGACTTCTACGCCGAGTGGTGTGGACCATGTAAGATGATGGCGCCCATACTGAAAGATGTGGCGCGTCAAGTGGGCGACAATGCCAAAGTGTTGAAGATAGACGTGGACCGCAACCCCGAATTGGCTCAAAGTCTTCGGGTGCAAGGCGTGCCTACTTTGATCATTTTCCAGAACGGAGAAGTGAAATGGAGACAAAGCGGTGTGGTTCCGGCCCATTCGCTGGTGCCTATCCTCGAACAATTCATGGTAAAGGCCTAAAAAGCCAAACCATTGGAATAAAAAAAACCGGCTCATGGCCGGTTTTCTCATTTATAAAGCTTTCTACGATTGCTTACGCCTCAGGAAATGGGGTAATGCTTACGTAAGATTTGTTGTCGCGCTTACGACGGAACTCTACCATACCGTCCGTTAGTGCGAAAAGGGTGTGGTCTTTACCCACGCCTACGTTTTCACCCGGATTGTGTTTGGTTCCTCGTTGACGAACAATAATGTTTCCGGCAATAGCAGGTTGACCTCCGTAGATTTTCACCCCTAGTCGCTTGCTATGCGATTCGCGTCCGTTCTTTGAACTTCCGACTCCTTTCTTATGTGCCATGGCTCTTTGTTTTTATTCAGCTACAGCCTCTTCCGAGGTAGTTTCTGCTTTTGGTTCAGCTTTCTTCTTTGGTGCAGAGGCAGCAATGCCTTCAATTTTGATTTGCGTCAGATACTGACGGTGTCCATTCAGTTTTTGGTAGCCTTTTCTTCTTTTTTTCTTGAATACCAAAACTTTGTCGCCCTTAAGGTGCGATACGATTTTTGCGGATACCGAAGCTCCGCTTATAGCCGGGGCGCCAACTTTTACTTTTCCATTGTCATCAATCAGAAGAACTTGGTCGAAACTCAGGTTTGAGCCTTCCTCGCCTTCCAATCTGTTGACATAGACAAGCTGGTCTTTTTGTACTTTGTACTGATGCCCTGCTATCTCTACGATTGCGTACATGGTTATTATTCTTTTTGTTAACGAACAGTTTACTCCCAAAAAAGGGAGGGCAAATGTAAGTAATACAATGTAAAATGCAATTGTTAACGAAAAATAAATCCCATGGCTTAGGCCGTCTTCAGGCATGGAGATTCTTTACATTTGCTCCCATTCGAAAAAAAATAACAGACATGAGAATAAAACTTACCCTTTTGCTCGGCTTGCTCTGGCTTTCAGGGGCCTTTGCGCAGCGCAGTATTAAGTTTGAAGAATACACCTTGCCCAATGGCTTGCACGTCATTCTTCATGAAGACCACAGCACGCCCATAGTGGCGGTAACGGTGCTCTACCATGTGGGATCCAAGAACGAGGACCCGGAGCGCACAGGCTTTGCACACTTTTTCGAGCATCTGCTGTTCGAAGGAAGCGAGAATATTGGCCGCGGAGAATATTCTAAAATTGTGGTTTCGTCAGGCGGCGCACTTAATGCCAACACCACGCAAGACAGAACATTTTACTACGAAGTACTTCCTTCCAATCAATTGGAATTAGGCCTTTGGTTGGAGAGCGAGCGCATGCTGCACGCCAAAATCGATATTGAAGGGGTGGAAACGCAGCGCGAAGTGGTGAAAGAAGAAAAGCGCACCCGTATAGACAACCAACCGTACATGAGCTTCCAGGAACACATGTTTAAGCGCGCCTACTCGGTACATCCTTACACGTGGGTGCCCATAGGCAGTATGGAGCATCTCAATGCTGCCAAACTAGAGGAGTTTATCTCTTTCTATAAGCGCTTCTATATTCCTAATAATTCAACACTTTCCATTGCCGGAGACTTCGACACTGAGCAGGCTAAGGAGTGGATACAACTGTACTTTGGAGATATCCCCAAAGGAGCCGAGATTGTGCGACCAAATGTGGTGGAACCTCCATTGCAAGGCGAAATAAGGGATACCATTTACGACAACATCCAGTTGCCGGCTGTTTTCCAAGCCTATCGCATGCCCAAAGAAACCGACGCAGATGCCTACGCATTGCAAATGGTGACCAACCTGTTATCCAAGGGGAAAAGCAGCCGATTCCAAAAAGAACTGGTGGACAACCAACAGCTGGCACTTCAAGTGATGGCATTTCCTTTCAATCTGGAAGATGGAGGCTTGTTTATTTCCCTTGGATTGGTGCAGATGGGAAAAGAGCTTTCGGATCTTGAAAAGGGGATGGATGCTGAAGTACTTCGCGTACAGAACGAGCTAATTACTGACGAGGAATACCAAAAGCTACTCAATCAAATGGAAAACGACCTGGTGAGTAGCTACGCCTCAGTAGCCGGAATTGCTGAGGAATTGGCCAATTTCCATGTGTATTTCGGGGATGCCAACCTAATCAATACCCAGATTGAGAAATATAGAGCGGTGAAAAAGGAGGACATCCAGCGGGTGGCCAAAAAATACTTGACCCCTGAGAGCCGTGTAGTGCTCATCTACCTACCGAAAAGTATGGAACCGCAATCGTCGAACGAATAAGTAGCCACAGACATGAAAAAGATAGTATACATAAGCCTTGTATTGTTGTTGAGCCATTCGCTTTTCGCGCAGCTCGACCGTTCGAAGAAACCCGATCCTGCTCCGGCACCTACCATTGAAATTGGCGCCTACGAGAGCTTCACCTTAAAAAATGGACTGCGCGTATTTGTGGTTACAAACAGCAAATTGCCCAGGGTTCTTTTTTCATTGGAAATAGACATTGACCCCATTTACGAAGGATCGAAGGCAGGATACACCGCCATTGCCGGCGACCTCATTGGCCGCGGAACGTCCACCTACTCGAAGTCGGAGCTAGACGCCATGATTGACTACATGGGCGCTC
>CAZBBV010000013.1:0-13866 GCA_964490025.1 uncultured Cryomorphaceae bacterium
GGCATAGACATGATGAGTTCGTCTACATTCACATGGCCCACTTTGCTGTGGTTTTGTGCACTTAGGGTAAAGGTTCCGGCCACAAAGGCAACAAGTAAAAGGCGGTTCAATAAGGTCTTCATATTCATTAATGTTGGTTGAAAAAACGGTTGCAAATAACGGGTATTTTTTAAGTACGGGAGTGCTTAGACTAAAATTATGCCACTAGTATCCAAGAGCGCGAAGTATGTCCTCACTCTTGTCTAAACTTGGGTCGGCAAAGAGCATAATGAGGTCGCTGGAGCGGTCGAAAATGATGCCGTACTTGCCTCTAGAGGCAAATTCGGATATGGCGTTGAACACACGATCCTGCACAGGTTTTACCAATTCCTGGCGCTTTTTGAATAGATCGCCTGTAGGCCCGAAGCGCTGTTGCTGCAGTTTGCGCACCTCATCTTCTTTCTCTTTTATTTTGGCTTCACGATCCATCTTCATTTCCGGAGTCAAGAGTATCTTTTCCATCCGAAAGGCCTCCTTCATTTCCTCTAAAGACTTGAACTTGGCTTCAATTTCCTTTTGCCATTGGTTGCTAAGGGCATTCAGCTGGTCTTGTGCCAATTTATACTCCGGGATATTTTCAAGTATGTATTGCGAATCAACGTAGGCGAATTTTTGCGCAAAGGCGGATTGACCACCAAGCATCAGTAAGACAATAGCTACGAGACTCAAGGCTATATTCTTAGAAAAATGCGTCATAAGACTTTTCATGTTCTGAAACTGTATTCGTTAAAACTGTTGACCAAGGATAAAGTGTGTTTGCCAGCCGCTTACTCTGATAGCACCATAAGAGTCGAAACCATATCCGAAATCGACACCCAACATACCAAACATGGGCATGAAGATACGCACACCGCCCCCCACCGCCCGTTTTATATCAAAAGGCTTGTAGGCATCATAGCTTTCCCAGCTGTTTCCGCCTTCGGCAAAAGCCAAAGCATAGATGGTAGCGCTCGGGTTGAGCGAAAGTGGATAGCGAAGCTCAAGCGTAAGTTTGTTGAACATCACACCACCTGTAGAAGGCGAAAGGGCAAGATTCGGATATCCACGCAGACCGATAATCTCGCGTCCGTCGAGCACGAAGCCTTGAAGACCGTCGCCACCAACAAAGAAGCGCTCGAACGGCGAATAGCCATAGGCCGGATTGTACATGCCCAGAAAGCCCCATTGCGCAGCGGTTTTCACAACCAAATCGCCCACCACACGGTTGTAGAAGGAGGCATCAATTTTCCATTTGTGGTACTCAATCTGCTCGTACTTCTCTTCGTTGGTAATATCAGTGTAGTCCTTGCCATTGATCAATGAATAAGGCGGCGTGAGCCGTATTGTCAAACTAATATTAGAACCTACGCGGGGATAGATAGGACTGTCCACACTGTTTCGGCCAATCGTAAAGGTGTAACTCAAGGCCCGGGATACTCCGGTTGAATATCCCAAAGTGCTTTGCAAAACGGCATAGTCGTTCAGGTTGTACACCTGCATGTTGATCTGCTGGTAAAGGGTAAAATAACTGTCGGGCCACTGCAGGCGTTGGCCCAAACCGATACCGATACCCGAAATTCGAATGTCTTGTCGCTGAGGGGAATTATTGGGCAAGCCATTGGATTGCACACTGTGGTAGGCGCTGAAGGTGAGTGAATGCGGTTTCTTTCCGCCCATCCACGGCTCAGTAAAGGAGGCATTGTACGATTGAAAAGAAGGCCCGTTGGACTGCAGGCGCAGGCTCAAGCGCTGTCCGTCGCCCTGCGGCAATGGCTTCCAACCGTCTTTTTTGAAAACCTTGCGCGCAGAAAAATTGTCGAATACCAATCCAAGTGTACCCACGATTCGATTGCCGCCCCATCCGCCTTGCAGCTCCACTTGGCTGGTGCTTCGCTCCACGAGCTGATACTCGATATCCACTGTTCCTGTTTCAGGATTTGGTCGTGGCACTGGGTTCAGCTGTTCGGGGTCGAAGAAGCCTGTTTGGGCCAATATGCGTGTGGTGCGTATGATGTCGCTGCGGCTGAAAAGCTGTCCGGGGCGCGTCTGAATCTCACGAAAAATCACATGGTCGTTGGTGCGGGTATTCCCTGAAACAGTCACTTGGTTGATTCTGGCCTGCTTGCCCTCGCGAATCCTAATTTCAATATCAATAGAATCGTTTTCGGCGTAGATCTCCACTGGTTGAACGTCAAAAAACAGGTAACCGTCGTCCAGATAAATACTACTTATGTCGTTGCCCTCCATGCTCATAAAGAGTCGGCTCTCGAGCTTCGATTGATCGAAAACATCCCCTTTTACAATACCCAGTTGCTGCGCCAGAAAATCGGAGCTGTACTTCTGGTTGCCTAAAAATGTGATGTTTCTGAAATAGTATTTCTTGCCCTCTTCCACCACAATGTGGATGTTGATGCTTTCTTCGTCGTGTTTGTACACGCTATCGCGCACCACCCGAGCATCTCGATAGCCCATTTCATTGTATTTGGCGATAATCTTGGCTAGATCTTCTTTGTATTCCTTCTTCAAGAATTTCGACGATTTGAAAATATTCAAGCCCTTTTGTCGCGTATTCTTCATCTGCTTGCGCAACTTAGCCGACTCCACCGTTTCATTCCCTTCGAAAGTGATGCTGTTGATGGTAAGTTTGTTACCCGGTTTTACCCTGAAATCGATTATGACCAGATTGGCTTCCGCACTATCCACTGACACGCTGTGCTCCACGCCCACATTGGTGTATCCCTTTTCCACATAATAATTTCTGATGCGCACTTTGGCTGAGTTGATCAGGTTTTGGTTCACCACCTTGCCCCTAGTCAGCTTCATGATGTCGCGCAGGTCGTCCACTTGCGATTTTTTCACTCCTCGAATGGAATATTTCGACAGACGCGGGAGTTCCTTTAGGTAAATGTCCAGGTAGATGTCGTTGCCTTCAATTTTGGTGGCCGTTATCACTATGTCTTCAAAAAGGTCCTGCTTCCAAAGGCTGATGATGGCATTGGCAATTTCTTCTCCGGGCACAGAGATTACATCACCCACGCGAAGGCCGGAGAGCAGGACAATTACGTTGTTGTCCAAATTTTCTACTCCTGAAACCGTGATTCCGCCCACGGTGTATTCGCGTGGAGATTTGTAGTTAATGTCCTCGAGCCCCGGTGCAAACAGAATTTGTCCCTGAGCCTGAACAGCACAGAAAAGCAAGAGTAAAAATGTGGCTAGTAATTGCTTCATTCGGCTATTTGTTCGCTTATCAACCCAAATCGGCGCTCGCGATTCTGAAAGTCGAGTATGGCTTGATAGAGGTCGTCCTTGCGGAAGTCGGGCCATAGTTTTTGTGTGAAGTAAAGTTCGGTGTAGGCTATTTGCCACAGCAAGAAATTGCTGATGCGCATCTCGCCGCTGGTGCGAATGAGCAGCTCCGGATCAGGAATGCCGGCCGTTTTCAAGTGGGCCTCCACCATCTTGTCGTCAATGTCCACCGGATCGATCTTGCCGCTTTTTACCGCAAAGGCAATGCTCCGCACCGCTTCGGCAATTTCCCAACGCGCACTATAACTAAGGGCCAGCACCAATGTTGTTCTGTAGTTGCCTTCTGTAAGCTGCATCACTTCCTCCAGCTCTCGTTGAGCTTTCTTGGGCAGCTCTTCCACGTCGCCAATGGCGCGCAGGCGTATTTTGTTGTCCTGAAGGGTTTTTAGCTCCTTCTTCAATGTGGAAATGAGCAAACTCATTAGCGCATCTACTTCCGATTTCGGGCGGCTCCAGTTTTCGGTGCTAAAAGCATAGAGGGTTAAATACTTCACCCCCAACTCGGCACAAGCCTCCACCGTGTCGCGCACGGCTATCACGCCGCTCTCGTGTCCTTTCACGCGCAACAAGCCACGGCGCTTGGCCCAACGGCCATTGCCATCCATGATCACGGCAATGTGATTGGGCAATCGGGCGATATCGATTTTGGTCTTGAGGTCCACCTTTGTTAGGGCATAAATTTATGGCAAGCTTCCGGACGATCGAAAACTTTTATTGATACTGTAATCCCTGTAAAAACATACCAGTCGTTGTTGGTGCGTTCGCCTCTTTGCACATTCACATTGTCTCCACCGCTCAGCGTGCGATCGCTAAGAAGTGCTGCGACGATACCCTTTTCGGAAGCCAGCACAAAACGGTCGACATAAGTAGTGCTCACGTCATCCAAATAGTCGGTGTAAGTTCTGCGGAAACCCGTTTCCAAGCCAATACACACCGATCGGCCAAGATTTACTTTATAGCCCACGCCGAAAGGAATGTTCATAGAAAAAAGGCTGTAGGGCTCTGTTCCCGGCCGTTGGCTTGTGCCCTGTCCTTCGGTGCTAAGCGGTTGCAGCTCATACCAATTTCCATTCAGTTCAGCTTTAGGATTGAACAAAAAACCGCCAATGCCGGCGAAAACATAAAAGCTGTGCAGTCCGCGCTTTCCGATAATATGTGGTAGAAAATTAAACTCCAGCCAGATGCTGCTTTCGTAAATTTCTGAATGAAAACTCAGGTTTCGGTTGTAGCGAAAGGGAAGATCAGACAGCGAATCGGCGCCTTCAATGTTGCCATGCAGAAGGTTGCCTCTCAAAGAAAAATGCCTATTGAAATTGTATCTAAAGAAGATGCCCCCACAAGTATTCTCAGGTACATGCATCTTGTCCTTGCCCACATCTCCATAATAAGAGGCGCCACCGAGAAAAAGGCCAATCTCGTGTGGTTGTGCCAGCGAAGGAATGGTGAAGGCCGACCAAAACACAAGAAAGCTCAAAAGAGAGAGAATTCGCGCTTTTTGCATAAGTGGATACACAACGACGGTGTAAGAGAATTATTTGCTTGGGTCTATACTAATCAAGGGGCGCAAATATAGCTAATTCACAAGGGGATGTATCAATTTCGGCGATCCAATCCCCACATGAGTTTATTGCGCAAAGTACGGGCGTAATCGTTGTGGTCGAAATACACCAGGTTAATGGCAAATGGAGCCCGCTCGATCACCAGTTCATCTCCCGCACCAATGTGCACCACGCGCGAATCGAGTGAAACGAGAAAAGTGTCGCTACGGCCTTCTACCTTGATCTTCACCTTGTTCTTGTCAGAAAAAACAAAGGGGCGCACCGTAAGGGTGTGAGGAGCTATGGGTGTGATCACAAAGTTGTCCGACCCCGGCATGATGATGGGGCCGCCACAGCTCAGGTTATAACCCGTAGAGCCTGTGGGTGTGCTCACAATTAGTCCGTCGCTCCAATAGGTGTTCAGAAATCGGTCGTTGAGGTACACATGAATGGTTATCATGGCCGTGGTTTCGGTGCGGTTTACCGTGAGCTCATTGAGGGCAAAATTGAGTTCGCCAAACAAGCCTTTCGGGCTGCTGAGCTGTAGCACCGACCTAGGAAAAGTTTTGAAGTTCCCGGATTTTAGGTTTTGCAGGGCGGTTTTAATTTCAAATTTTCCGCAGGTGGCCAAAAAACCCAGACGCCCGATATTGATGCCCAGCACCGGGATGCCGCTATCGCGAATGATGGTGGTGGCGTCCAGAATGGTGCCGTCGCCGCCCACCGCTATAAATACCTGAGCAAAATCGCGCACTTCTTCATGGGTCTTGTACACGGGCCATGGGTCGAACACTGCTTTTTGCTGCACCGCATGCTCCATAAGCTCTTCACACACTATTGCCTGAAAGCCCTGAATCTTTAATTCGCGAAAAAGCTCCTCGATATAATCGCGAGAGTCGTCGCTAAATCTCTTTCCGTAAACGGCTACTTTCATTGTTTCTTGGATTTTGGCCATGCGCCTTGTTGGCTACATGTTCAGGTATTTCATGAAAAGATCGAAACGGTCTTTTGTGTCATTCTTCGCGCGATCCTCGGCATAACTGGCCAGTACTGTGTAGTTAAATCTTTCGAAGGCGGCCATAATGGAGCTCAGGTCTTCGCGGTTGATGCGCAGGGTTATTTCCGCTCTGGCGCTTTCCGGATCAGAAAAAACGTAGCAACTCAAAATGCGCGCGTTGTCGCTTTCTACAATTTTGGCCAACTCCAGCATGGAGTATTCGTTTTTGTTCACTTCCAGAATGACCAGCCCCGCGGGATGGTCGAGGTAGAGCAACTTGTAGATGGCGGCCATGGCTGCGTCGCGGGTGATGAGTCCCAAGTAGTTGTTTCGTTCGTCCACTACAGGCAGCACGCTTATCTTTCGCTCGTGCATCATTTGAATGGCGTGGTACACATGCATTCCGGCCAGCACTGCGCTGTCGTTCACATAACAGCTGTCGTCTGCAATGGCATCTTCCGGGCGTTCCATGTCCAGAATATCATCTTCCGATATGAGGCCCAGATACTTGCCCATATTGTCGATCACCGGAAGGTGATAGACCTTATGCTCGTCCATAATACCCAAGGCAAACAATCCACTGTCGGTGGTGCGCAAGCCTTCGGGAATGTTGGAAAATAAATCGGCACAAATCATAGCGAACAAACTTACGCTCTTTTGAGTTGCTGAAAAACGAAAGCGCATAGACCACGTCTTTTATATATTTTTACCACAGTTTTACCTTCCATGGTTCGCCTGAGCGTCAACATCAACAAAATAGCCACCCTGCGCAATGCGCGCGGCGGCAACATTCCCGACTTAATACGCGTAGCAAAAGATTGCGAAGCCTATGGCGCGCAAGGCATCACCGTGCATCCCCGTCCGGACGAGCGCCATGTGCGCCGAGCTGATGTGTATGAGCTTAAAAAAGTAGTCAAAACAGAGTTTAATATAGAAGGCTATCCCAGCGAAGACTTTATCCGCTTGGTGCTTGAGGTAAAGCCCGAGCAAGTGACACTTGTTCCCGATCCGCCGAGCGTGCTCACCTCCAATGCCGGCTGGGACACCATCAGGCATGAGGCTTTTCTGAAAGATGTGGTGGAGCGCTTCCACGACGCCGGCATTCGCACCAGCATTTTCCTTGATCCTATGCCAGAGCGTGTGCGCCCTGCGGCTCGCACCGGAACAGATCGCATTGAGTTGTATACCGAAAGCTATGCGGCGCAATTCCTCGAGAACCGCGCAGAAGCCATTAAACCCTACATCACCACGGCCCAAAAAGCCATGGAAGCAGGCTTGGGTGTAAACGCAGGTCATGACCTAAACCTGGATAATCTGAATTATTTCGCCATGCACATTCCAGGCCTGCTGGAAGTGAGCATAGGTCACGCCTTGATAAGCGATAGCTTGTATTTCGGACTTGAAAACACCATTCAAATGTATATTCGTCAATTGGAAAGACTCGATTAAATGAAAGTTCATTCGAAAATTTATGGTCATGGTGAGCCCATGATCATCCTTCACGGACTCTTTGGCATGTTGGACAACTGGAAAAGCATAGCCACCCATTTCTCAAAAAATTTTGAAGTACACCTGATCGACCAGCGCAATCACGGTCTGTCACCGCACAGCCGCGACTTCAGCTACCAGCACATGAGCGACGACCTGCTGGAATACATGGACGAACGCCGCTTGGGTCCGGCAGTGCTGATGGGCCATAGCATGGGCGGCAAAACGGCCATGACCTTTGCCACACAAAACGGCGAACATGTGGATCGCTTGATTGTGGTGGACATTGCCCCGAAGTATTACCCTGTGCATCACCGGGAAATCATCAATTCCCTTTTGGCTGTGGATTTGGAGCAAAACCGCACACGCCGCGAAGTGGAACTGCTGCTCGAAAAGAGTATTCCCGATTTCGGTGTACGCCAGTTCCTTTTGAAAAACCTGTACTGGGCAGAAAAAGACAAGCTCGGATGGAGATTTAATCTTCCCGTGTTAAATGATTTGATAGAAAATGTTGGCGAAGCCTTGCCGGAAGGAAGCTCTTTCGAAGGGTCCGCTTTGTTCATGTCGGGTGGGCGGTCCAACTACATCACAAA
Organism: uncultured Cryomorphaceae bacterium; assembly: GCA_964490025.1. Taxonomy (GTDB): domain Bacteria; phylum Bacteroidota; class Bacteroidia; order Flavobacteriales; family ECT2AJA-044; genus CAZBBV01. The sequence continues at coordinate 7,941 of CAZBBV010000013.1, forward strand.
AGATGACCACGAGCTCATCTACGAGCATTTTCCGCGGGCTGAGTTTGTGGTAATCAAGAAGGCCGTCCATTGGCTACATGCAGAAGCGCCGGCCGAGTTTATTGATGCGGTGGAGGACTATCTTTCTTTTTAACGTCCACCTGACGAGGCTTTATCAAAGGTAGGTTGCACATGCGCAGGTAGATTTGCGCCACCGCCACCATATCGGCTTGGCAATACTCCACTATCTTTTTCATGTTTTTCTCACGGTAATACACCTCTGCCACCTTGCTGCCGTCCATATCCGATTTTGGTGAACCAATGTCCAGGGTTGCCGCCAGTAAGTCGAGGGAGGTGTAGTTCTTATAATCGCCGAAACGCCACAGCACAAGCGTGTCTAGATGGCGAATTTCCCATGGCTTGCTGCCTTGTATGTCCAAAATTTCGGGCAAGGGAATGCCATTGGCAATCATGCGGCGGCAGAGGAAAGGATAGTCGAACTCGCGACCATTGTGTGCGCAGAGGTAAAAGCTTTCGTTCAGGCGGTTGAGTATTTGGGCAAACTCCGTAAGAAGTGCTTTTTCATCATCCCCATAAAAGGATTGCACCCGAAAAGACTTTCGGCTGCTGTCGGCAAAATAGCCTGCCGAAATGCAGACAACCTTGCTAAACTCCGCCAGCACGCCTGCCCTCTTGGGATAAAATTCCTCAGGGCTGTCTTCGTGGCGTTGCCATTCGGTTTTCTTGTCCCACAGCTCTTGCCAGCGCGGCGACATGTCCGTGAACTGTTCGTGCCGTGGTACGGTTTCGATATCCAAAAAGAGGATTTTGTTGATGGGAGGTCGGTACATGGGCTTCAGCTTAAATGCTGAAAATTAGCCAACCACGAGCTTTGCACCAAATATCCGTTCAAAGTTTTGGCGCACCTTTTCCTTTACCTCCTCCATATCCAGCGTGCGGCCCAATTCTTTTTCCAGGCTGGTCACCGCTTTGTCGGTAATTCCGCAGGGCACTATGTAGTTGAAGTAGTTCATGTCCGTGTTCACATTGAAAGCCCAGCCGTGCATGGTCACCCAGCGGCTGGCCTTGATGCCCATGGCGCAAATCTTACGCGCATTGGCCTTGCCCACATCCAGCCACACGCCCGTTTCGCCGGGCGAGCGTTCGCCATGCAGGCCATATTCGGCAATGGTGAGAATGATGACCTCCTCCAGATAGCGCAGGTAGCGGTGTATGTCGGTGAAAAAATAATCGAGATCGAGGATGGGGTAGCCCACTATCTGGCCCGGGCCATGGTAGGTGATGTCGCCCCCGCGGTTGATGTGAAAGTATTCCGCTTCTATTCGCTTGAGCATCTGCTCGTTGGCCAACAGGTGGTTGTCGTTGCCACTCTTGCCAAGGGTGTACACATGTGGGTGTTCGCAGAAAAGCAGGTAATGACGAATGGGTCTTTGTTCCTCAGGCGCGGCTTTGCGGTTCCACAGCTTGTCTGCCACCGTGCGGTCGAATATTTCTTGCTGATAATCCCATGCTTGTTTGTAGGGCATCAGTCCGAGGTCGCGAAAGATGACTTGAATTTCCTGCTCAGGCATTTCCCAACGCCGACTTCAGGTGGTCAATCACTTTTACTTCCATCACATCCACTCCACTTAGTTCGGAGAGGTAAAGCGAGCACCAGTCGCCCAGGTGGATGTGGTATAGCATGCGCTCCAAGCGGTTCTCTCCACGACTCCACACATCTTTCATTTGGCCCGTCTTTCGGCTTATGATGTCTTTGTTTACCTGTATGCGCATTTGGTTGCGCTCGTAGTCGTCTTTATTGCGCAGGAACACCACGGCCTCTTTTCCCAGCGCGCCAACCCAACCCACCAGTTCGTTGTGGTTCATCTCCGGAATCACCGCATGCCAGCATAGCATCTTTCCGTTTTCGTTGATCTGCTGGCGGAAGCGAACCGCCACGCCTTCATAACCATCCACGGCGTAAATCACGGGCATTTTGCCTTCCAGATAGCGGGCCAGCTCTTTGGCTTCGTTGCGCAACGACTGTTTCTGCTCATCCAACAAATCGGCGGCGCCTTCTATTTTATAGAACCATCCCACTTGGTCTATTCCATATTTCCCCAAAAGGAATAACAAGGCAGTTAGTGAAAAGCCAAGCATACTTCTAGGCGGATTACCTCCAGGAAGCACCACGTGGTCGAGGCTTTTTTCTTTTGCTATTTCCAGCAAACGCCCACCGGAGGTAATGGCTGCGCACGTAGCGCCCCTGGCCATAGCAGCCTCCAATGCAGCAAGCGTTTCTTCCGTATTTCCTGAATAACTAGAGGCTATTAGGAGGGTATGCTCATCCACAAAAGCGGGAAGGTGGTAGTCTTTATTGACGAATATGGGCACCGGAGCACTATTTCGTAAGAGCTCGGCAGCAATGGTGCCTCCAATACCGCTTCCGCCCAAGCCGGTGATTACTACATTCTTAAAATTTCCGTTGGTTCGTACGCTTGTCGCTTTGCAAATTTGAACCGCATCACGCAGGTGCTTGCTGAATTCCACTATCAACTGTTTCATCTCGTCATCCTTTACGGGGGCGAAAGTAAGCATTCGCATTTACCTTGGCATAATGAGCATGTTAGCGAAACCGAAAGTATTGCGCTGCAAAAGAGCCTATTCAGTTATCTTTGCGCGAAATTTTCAAACCCCACAACCGTGCTCAGCGAACAAGAAATAATCCGCCGTCAGGCCCTTGAAGAACTACGCCAAAGAGGCATAAACCCCTATCCTGCTGAAACTTTTGAAGTAACAGCCACCGCCCACGAAATCAAGAAAAATTACGAAAGCGACAAAATTGGTTATAAGAATGTGGCGCTGGCGGGACGTATCATGTCCAAGCGCATCATGGGTAAAGCCTCCTTTGCGGAGCTGCAAGACAGTACCGGAAGAATTCAGATTTACCTGAACCGCGACGAGCTATGCCCGGGTGAAGACAAAGGGCTGTACAACGACATTTTTAAAAAGTTGATCGATCTTGGTGATTTTGTAGGCATACGTGGGGCTGTGTTTACCACCCAAGTGGGCGAAATATCGGTGATGGTGAAGGAGATGGTGCTGCTGAGCAAATCGTTGAAACCCCTACCCCTTCCCAAAGTGGATGCCGAGGGCGTGGTGCACGACGCCTTTACGGATCCTGAAAAACGCTACCGCCAACGCTATGTGGACCTGGTAGTGAACGAGCATGTGCGCGAGACCTTTCGTGCGCGCACCAAAATAACCAGCACCATGCGCAACTTCTTGGACGCGAAAGGCTACCTGGAAGTGGAAACGCCCATCCTACAGCCGCTGTATGGCGGTGCTGCGGCCCGACCATTCAAAACGCACCACAACACTTTGGACATGACGCTATACTTGCGCATAGCCAATGAGCTGTATCTGAAAAGGCTTATTGTGGGCGGCTTCGACGGGGTGTACGAATTTGCCAAAGACTTCCGCAACGAGGGTATGAGCCGTTTTCACAACCCGGAGTTCACACAAATGGAACTGTATGTAGCCTACAAAGACTACGACTGGATGATGAATCTGGTGGAGGAGATGGTAGAAAGCATTGCTATTGCCTTACACGGAAAAACACAAGTGCAAGTGGGCGAAAACATGATTGACTTCCAGCGGCCATGGAAGCGCTTTACCATGTACGAAGCCATTCAGCATTTTACCGGAATTGATATTTCCGAGATGGACGAAAACGGATTGCGCGAGGTGTGCCGTAAGTTGCACATTGAGCAAGACGACAGCATGGGGCGCGGCAAGCTGATCGACGAGATTTTTGGAGAAAAATGTGAAGCACAGCTCATTCAGCCTACGTTTATTACCGACTATCCGGTGGAAATGTCGCCGCTGGCGAAGGCCCACCGCAGCAAGCCCGGACTGGTGGAGCGTTTCGAAGCCATTTGCAACGGAAAAGAAATATGCAATGCCTTCAGCGAGCTAAACGACCCAATAGACCAACGCGCTCGATTCGAGGAGCAACTGGAGCTGGGCCGCCGTGGCGACGAAGAAGCCATGGTGCTGGACGAAGACTTTCTGCGCGCCCTCGAATACGGCATGCCGCCCACCGCAGGCCTGGGCATTGGCATTGACCGCCTGAGTATGATCATGACCAACTCAGCGAGTATTCAGGATGTGCTCTTTTTCCCGCAGATGCGGCCGGAGAAAAAAGCCAAGGTGTACCAAAGCAGCGATTTCGAAGCACTGGGCGTGTCCGCCGAATGGAGTGGCATCTGCCTGGAATTGTTCAAGTCGCCGGATGAGATGAAGAGTCTAAAAGCGTCACAGATACAAGGGCAGCTCAATGGCTACCGCAAGAAGCACAAGCTGGAGATTGCCGCCATTCAGATGGAGACTATTGAGGCTTGGCTGGGATAGACTAGAGAAATGGGCGAATCGCGACACGAAAACAGAAGCTTTTATCGCATACGCCGTGCACCGCTTTGGTTCCGTCTTTTAGCGCTCTTACTTACGGGCGTCCTGCTTTGGCGCCTTCACGAATTTGTTTTTCAGAGCAGTTTCACCATTTCCCAAAAGTGGGTCATCCTTATCCTCATTGGCGCTATTTTGCTTTGGGTAACGGAAGCCATTCCGCCCTTTGCCGTTAGCTTGCTCATACTTGCTTCGTTGGTTTTTACGCTGGGAAATCCATATCTAAACGAGCAATGGGAAGACATGAGTCCTTATTTGAACACCTGGAGCAGTCCGGTAATTTGGATTCTTCTTGGCGGTTTTTTTATGGCCAAAGGCCTGTCGAAAACGGGTCTAGACCAGAAATTCTTGAGCCAAGCCCTGCGAATATTTGGTAAGAAGCCGGATATGGTGCTTTTGGGCGTGATGCTCACTACGGCGGTGGCTTCCATGCTGTTGTCGAACACCTCTACCACCGCCATGATGCTGGGCGCCATTACCCCCCTTGTGATGCAAATAGGCAAAGACGCTCCTTTGAGTCGTGGGTTGATACTTGGTATTCCCGTAGCCGCCGCCATAGGCGGAATGGGTACGCTCATTGGCAGTCCGCCCAATGCCATAGCCGCCGGCGCCTTAACTGAGCGGGGCATCAATATGGACTTCGCCCGGTGGATGCTGTTTGGAATACCCGTTAGTCTGGGTCTTGTGTGGCTGTTCTGGAAGGCGCTGTTGCGGAAGTACACACCAAAGGTGAAAGAAGCCGTAATTACTTTTCAATTGCCAACCCAAACGGAAGATTCGACTAGAGAAAGAAACACCACGCTGGTGGCTGTCGTCCTCACCATTTTATTGTGGCTCACTACTCCGGTTCACGGCATTCCCATTGTCATCATTTCTGTATTGCCTATTGCCATATTGACTTCTGGAGGAGTGGTCAATGCCCTAGATGTGCGGAGCATCCCGTGGGACACCCTGCTGCTGGTTGCGGGCGGGTTGGCGCTTGGAACTGCCTTGAAAGAGTCTGGATTGGTGGATGTGTTCGTCAGTCAGATTGAGTTCTTACAGCTATTACCCTTTCAGTTTCTAATTCTTATTTCACTGGGCTATATGACGGTGCTTATGTCGAGTTTCATGAGCAACACTGCTACCACCGCTCTACTGGTGCCGGTAGGCATCAGCTTAGTTCCCTCTATGATGGTAGAGGTCACCGTTATCATTGCCCTATGCGCATCTGCTGCTGTGTTGTTGCCTGTTTCTTCGCCTCCCATTGCCATTGCCTATGCCAGCGGCTGGGTTGAGCAAAAAGAGTTTCGCTATGGCGGATTTCTGCTCGGGATTGGCGGGCCAATTCTGATTCTCGTTTGGACACTACTTTTAGGCTGGCTGCTCTAGAGCCTATCTAGTTCATCAGCATTTGGAAGTAGTTATCCGGCACGTTATATCCATTTGCTTTTGCCCGATTGGCATCCTCCAAGGCTTTTGCCTTATTGCCCAAACCATT
>CAZBBV010000014.1:0-13759 GCA_964490025.1 uncultured Cryomorphaceae bacterium
CTCCTATTTCTTTATTCTCTATTCTCCCCTTTCCTTTATATCCTATCCAAGTGAAGGAGTATTCCGAAGACTGAAAATCATGGCTCTTATCAAAGCATTCTTGTACATAAAATAGTCCTTCAACTCCCACCATATCAAGTACCTGAATTTGATACTTGTGGTTGTTGGTATATCCTATAAATTTATAGGAGTCCATTATTCCTTCAGGGATTACTACAAAATCGAAGGAATTCATGACGTAGACAACTGTATCTGAGTTTTCTATGTGAAATGACACAATCAATTTATCATAAGCCTCATTAGGGCCCAATTTGGTTCCCCAATTCTTGGAATCTTCGAGAATATCCCAAATGTCCGAGCTGAAAGATTCACAAGTATCATCAATCAGCACTGGTCGTTCATCCTTATCGTCAAGTACTTTGTTATTCACACATGCGACATTTATGGCAAAAAAAACAATGAAAATTAAATTTCCCCAAGCTGGCGCGGATTTACCTAGGGTGAACTCTCCGCCGGTGGCGGATCGGTTGCAATCCCTGTCTGAATCATTTCTTTCCGTTTCTCTTCGCTTCATCTTTCACGGCTTTCTGTTTCTGTTATTTCAAACATAGGCTTTATTCCGTAAAGTTGGTTGCAAGGTCCGGTTCTGGTTTGTTTCAGAAGCGGCACAAGCCAGGGATTGGAGGCACGGATTGCAACCGAGCCGCCTCAGGCGGAGAGCTCACCGAAGGTAAATCCGCGCCAGTATGCGGAAGTAACGAAAAAAGCCCCTTCCGCTTGAAACGAAAGGGGCTTCTTTATTCACTAAGTCTACTCGTATTAGGCTTGCGCCGGCGGTCCACCAAAATTCATGGGGAATCCGCCGTGATCGCCTTCTTTTATCTCGCCATGTTGCGTTTCAAAGCGGCTGATGTTTTCATTCAAAGCCTTTAAAAAACGCTTGGCATGCTGCGGGGTGAGCACTATACGCGACTTAACTTTCGCCTTAGGCACACCGGGCATCATCTTGATAAAATCGACCACAAACTCTGAATGGCTGTGGTTGATGATGGCCAGATTTGAATATACGCCCTCAGCTACTTCTTCGCTGAGTTCAATGTTCAATTGATTCGGGTTTTGCTCGTTCTCTGCCATCTTTATTCTGCTTCTACTTGTTCTTCTACACTCGTCACTTCTTCAATATGCTTCAAGTCGGCTTTTGATCCAACTATGAAGTTCTCGAATTCTCTCAAACCTGTTCCTGCAGGAATCTTATGACCCACAATTACATTCTCTTTCAAGCCTTCCAAGTAGTCAATCTTACCTGACACAGCCGCTTCGTTAAGGATCTTGGTAGTTTCCTGGAACGAAGCTGCCGAAATAAAGCTCTTGGTCTGCAACGAAGCACGGGTAATACCTTGAAGTATCGGGCTGGCTACAGCAGGCAATGCATCACGGTATTGGATGAGCTTTTGGTCGTTGCGTTTTAGCAATGAGTTCTCGTCGCGCAGCTCGCGGGCAGAAACGATTTGTCCACGCTTGATACGTGTCGAATCGCCTGAATCTTCCACAAACAGCATGTTGAACAATCCGTCATTGGCTTCCATGAAGTCGTACTTGTGCACCAGCTGTCCTTCTAGGAACATGGTGTCACCGGCATCAATGATCTCCACCTTGCGCATCATCTGACGTACGATTACTTCAAAGTGCTTGTCGTTGATCTTCACACCTTGTAAGCGGTATACTTCCTGAATCTCGTTCACCAAATATTCCTGAACCTTGGTGGTTCCTTGAATGGCCAAAATATCAGACGGTGTAATGGCGCCATCAGAAAGTTGCATTCCGGCACGTACATAGTCATTTTCTTGAACAAGAATTTGCTTAGAAAGTGGAACCAGGTAGCGTTTTTCTTCGCCGGTACGCGACTGTACAATGATCTCGCGGTTACCACGCTTGATTTTACCATAAGAAACGATACCATCAATCTCCGAAACAACGGCAGGATTTGACGGGTTACGTGCTTCGAACAATTCCGTAACGCGAGGAAGACCACCGGTGATGTCACCCGATTTGGCTGACTTACGAGGAATCTTCACAAGGGTTTTGCCCGAGGTAATGGCGTCGCCGTCGTTCACAATAATGTGCGCACCAACCGGCAAAGTGTACGACTTCAATTCGTCGCCCTTCTTGCTCATAATGTGGATGATAGGAATCTTCTTCTTATCGCGCATTTCAGAAATTACCTTCTCGCGGAAACCGGTTTGTTCGTCGATTTCCACACGGTAGGTAATGCCTTCTTCTATATTCTCAAAGCGAATGGTACCGGCAGTTTCTGAAAGAATTACCGCGTTGTATGGATCCCAATCGCAGATCACGTCGCCTTTCTTCACTTCGTCTCCCGACTGGTTTTTCAACACCGAGCCATAAGGTACGTTGCTGGTCATGAGCACGCTTCCGGTGGTTTTGTCCATCAAGCGGAATTCCGCCGTACGACCAATAACCACATCTACAATATTTCCATTGGCGTCGGTTCCTTTTACCGTGCGCAATTCATCCATTTCTACAATACCGTCGAATTTGGCAATCAAGCTGCTCTCTTCGGCAATGTTGGATGCCGTACCACCCACGTGGAAGGTACGAAGGGTAAGCTGTGTACCCGGCTCACCAATGGACTGTGCGGCAATAACACCCACAGCCTCACCTTTTTGCACCTGACGGCTAGTGGCCAGGTTACGACCGTAACACTTGGCACAAATTCCTTTGGCGCTTTCGCATGTTAGCGGGCTACGTATTTCCACCATTTCGATCGGCGAGTCCTGAATAGCCTGTGCTGCCACGTGGTCTATTTCATCACCTTCGCTTACTATATGTTGTCCTGTTAGTGGATGAGAAACATTCTCCAAAACCACACGACCAAGGATACGATCGTATAGCGATTCTACAATCTCCTCGTTCTTTTTCAAGGCGGTCATCTGAAGTCCGCGAAGTGTTCCGCAATCTTCCTCGTTGATGATTACATCCTGCGCCACGTCAACCAAACGACGGGTTAGGTAACCCGCGTCGGCTGTTTTCAAAGCCGTATCCGCAAGACCTTTACGCGCACCGTGGGTAGAGATAAAGTATTCCAAGATGCTCAATCCTTCCTTGAAGTTCGATACAATCGGGTTCTCGATAATCTCTCCTCCTCCACTGCTCGATTTCTGTGGTTTGGCCATCAATCCGCGCATACCGGAAAGCTGACGAATCTGCTCCTTGCTACCACGTGCTCCGGAATCGAGCATCATATAGATGCTGTTGAAACCTTGGCGGTCGCTGCGAAGGCGTGTCATCACGCGCTCCGTTAGGCGGGCGTTGGTATTGGTCCAAACGTCAATCACCTGATTGTAACGCTCGTTGTTCGTAATCAGACCCATGTTATAGTTCATGGTAATCTGCTCAATCTGAGTATGGCTGTCGGCAATCATTTGGTCTTTCTCCTCCGGAACAATTACGTCTCCAAGGTTAAATGACAGACCACCCTTGAAGGCCATTCCATATCCCAAAGCCTTCATATCATCCAAAAACTTCGCAGTTTGTGGGATGTCCGTTTCGCTCAATATATTACCAATGATGTCGCGAAGTGAACGCTTGGTCAGCAATTGGTTGATAAAGCCAACAGATTCAGGCACTACCTCATTAAACAACACACGACCTACGGTGGTCTCAATAATTCGAGTTACCAACTGGCCATCCTCTTTCACTTTGCCTCGCACCTTTATCTTGGCATGTAGGTCAATGCGGCCTTCGTTGTAGGCAATGTCCACTTCTTCGGCGCTGTAGAAGGTCATCCCTTCTCCACGAACTTTCTCATCTGCGGTAGACACTTTTTCTTTGGTCATATAGTAAAGACCAAGCACCATGTCTTGAGAAGGCACTACGATAGGCGCGCCATTGGCAGGGTTCAAAATGTTGTTCGAGCCAATCATCAGGATTTGGGCTTCCAAAATAGCCTCATTGCCCAAAGGCAAGTGAACGGCCATCTGGTCACCGTCAAAGTCGGCATTGAATGCCGTACATACCAACGGGTGCAATTGGATTGCCTTTCCTTCGATTAGTTTTGGCTGAAAAGCCTGAATACCGAGTCTGTGGAGGGTTGGAGCCCTGTTCAGAAGAACCGGATGGCCCTTCAACACATTTTCCAAAATATCCCAAACTACGGGATCGCGGCGGTCAATAATTTTCTTCGCCGATTTTACTGTTTTCACAATGCCTCTTTCTATCAGCTTGCGAATAACAAACGGCTTGTATAGTTCGGCAGCCATATCTTTTGGAATACCGCACTCAAACATTTTTAGTTCAGGTCCAACCACAATTACCGAACGGGCAGAATAATCGACCCGCTTACCTAAAAGGTTTTGACGGAATCGACCTTGCTTACCTTTCAAGCTGTCAGAAAGCGACTTCAGCGGACGGTTGGCCTGTGTTTTTACCGCACTCGATTTGCGGGTGTTGTCGAACAACGAATCCACCGATTCTTGAAGCATACGCTTTTCGTTACGTAGGATTACCTCAGGGGCTTTGATCTCCAAAAGGCGCTTCAAACGGTTGTTACGAATGATTACGCGACGATACAAATCGTTCAAATCGGAAGTGGCAAAACGGCCACCATCCAATGGAACAAGTGGGCGGAGATCTGGTGGAATAACAGGAACCACCTTCATGATCATCCATTCAGGAAGATTCGGGAAGTTCTTGTTTGCTTCGCGGAAGCTCTCCACCACCTGAAGGCGCTTTAGGGCTTCGTTCTTTCTTTGTTGCGAGGTTTCGTGCTTCGACTGGTATCTCAACTCAGCCGAAAGCGTATCAAGATTCAAGCGGCTCAACAAGTCGTTCATGGCAGCAGCACCCATCTTGGCTACGAACTTGTTCGGGTCCATATCGTCCAAATACTGGTTGTCTGCCGGCAAGCTGTCTACGATATCCAAGTATTCCTCTTCAGTTAAGAAATCGTAAGTCTCTACCGGAGTGCCGTCTGGTTTGGCAGCAATACCCGGCTGAACCACCACATAGCGCTCGTAATAGATAATCATATCCAAACGCTTTGAAGGGATTCCCAATAGGTATCCAATCTTGTTTGGCAACGAGCGGAAATACCAAATGTGTGCTACCGGAACCACCAAATTGATGTGACCCATTCGCTCGCGTCGAACTTTTTTCTCGGTCACTTCCACACCACAACGGTCGCAGATAATTCCCTTGTAACGAATGCGCTTGTACTTACCGCAGTGGCACTCGTAGTCTTTTACCGGGCCAAAAATGCGCTCGCAGAAAAGTCCGTCGCGCTCCGGCTTGTGTGTTCTGTAATTAATGGTTTCCGGTTTCAAAACCTCTCCCCACGATTCTTCAAGAATCTTTTCCGGCGAAGCCAGGCGGATTGATATGGTTTTGAAATCTCCGGTTGGTTTTATGTCTTTTCTTAAGGCCATTCTAAGAAAGTTTATTTTTTAATTGAAAAAGACCCGTCGCCATGAAGGCGACAGGTCAGAGAAGGATTTATTACTTGTTTAGAGAAACGTCTAGTCCAAGACCTTTCAATTCGTGAAGCAATACATTGAACGATTCAGGCAAGCCCGGCTCTGGAAGCGGATCGCCTTTTACAATGGCTTCATACGTCTTGGCTCTACCCACTACATCATCCGATTTCACGGTAAGGATTTCGCGAAGTATGCTGGAAGCACCGAAAGCTTCGAGTGCCCACACCTCCATCTCTCCAAAACGCTGTCCACCAAACTGGGCCTTTCCTCCCAACGGCTGCTGCGTGATAAGTGAATATGGACCAATCGAACGGGCGTGCATCTTATCGTCCACCATGTGTCCGAGTTTCAGCATATAAATTACCCCTACGGTTGCAGGCTGGTCGAAACGCTCACCTGATCCACCGTCGTACAAGTAAGTATGTCCGAAACGAGGCACACCTGCTTTGTCGGTGTATTCATTGATCATGTCCAAAGAGGCACCGTCGAATACAGGGGTATCGAAGCTTACATTTAGCTTCTGACCCGCCCATCCTAGTACGGTTTCGTAGATCTGACCAAGGTTCATACGTGATGGTACCCCTAGTGGATTCAACACGATATCTACCGGTGTTCCATCTTCTAGGAAAGGCATGTCTTCGTCGCGAACGATTTTGGCCACGATACCTTTGTTTCCGTGTCTTCCCGCCATCTTATCACCTACTTTAAGCTTACGCTTCTTAGCGATATACACTTTGGCAAGGCGAAGCGTTCCCGCTGGTAGTTCATCACCTACGCTTACGGTGTACTTCTTACGACGGTACATACCGTTGATGTCGCTGTGCTTGATTTTATAGTTGTGCAACAAGTTGCGGATCAATTCATTCTTGTCCTCATCTGTTGTCCATCCATCATAGCTCAGCTCTTCGTAACTGTCAATGGAGTGAAGAAGTTTTTGGGTGTATTTGGTTCCCTTTGCAATTACTACTTCATTCAAGTGGTTGGTTACACCCTGACAAGCTCTTCCGCTAACTATTACGAGCATGCGCTCAATCAATCGCTCGCGCAATGCAGCGATATCTTTCAAGAATTCATCTTCAATCGCTTGAAGAATTTCCTTGTCTTGATTTCTGGATTTCTTGTCTTTAATGGCTCTTGAGAAAAGCTTCTTGTCGATCACCACACCAGTCAAGCTCGGCGGCGCTTTCAGTGAAGCATCTTTCACATCACCGGCTTTGTCACCAAATATGGCTCGCAAAAGTTTTTCTTCAGGCGAAGGATCGCTCTCTCCTTTCGGAGTAATCTTTCCAATCAATATATCACCAGGCTTAACCTCTGCACCAATTCGGATGATTCCGTTCTCGTCAAGATCCTTAGTGGCTTCTTCGCTCACATTCGGAATATCGGCTGTGAGCTCTTCCTGACCTAGTTTGGTATCGCGCACTTCCAGTGTGTATTCATCAATGTGGATAGATGTGAATATGTCTTCACGCACCACACGCTCAGAAATCACAATCGCATCCTCAAAGTTGTATCCTTTCCATGGCATGAATGCCACTTTCAGGTTGCGACCCAATGCCAAACGACCGTCTTTGGTGGCATAGCCCTCGCAAAGCACGTCGCCCTTGGCAACTCTGTCGCCTACTCTTACGATTGGCTTCAGGTTGATACAGGTACTTTGGTTTGTTTTCAAAAATTTGGTCAGCCTGTAGGCCTTCACGTCATCTTCAAAGCTCACCAATGCTTCATCATCAGTGCGGTCGTATTTTATTTGTATTTGCTCAGCATCTACATACACCACTGTTCCGTCGCCTTCAGCATTGATTAGCACGCGGCTGTCTCTGGCAACTTGTTTTTCCAAACCTGTTCCTACCACAGGAACTTGAGGACGAAGTAGCGGAACAGCCTGACGCATCATGTTTGATCCCATCAAGGCACGGTTCGCATCATCATGCTCAAGGAAAGGAATGAGTGAGGCCGAGATTGAAGCAATCTGATTTGGCGCAACATCCATAAAATGGAGTTTCTCTGGCTCTACAACCGGGAAATCACCTTCGTCGCGCGCTTTTACACGGCTATTCAAAAAGTTTCCTTCAGCATCAATTGGGGCATTCGCCTGGGCAATTACTTTTTCGTCTTCTTCTTCCGCGCTGAGGAAAACAGCTGGTGAGCCAAGCTCAACCTTGCCATCTACCACTTTGCGATAAGGTGTTTCGATAAAGCCCATGGCATTCACTTTGGCAAAAACGCAAAGTGAGGAAATCAAACCAATGTTCGGCCCCTCCGGAGTTTCAATCGGACAAAGACGTCCGTAGTGGGTATAGTGTACGTCACGTACTTCGAAACCGGCACGCTCTCTTGAAAGACCGCCTGGCCCTAGTGCCGACATACGGCGCTTGTGGGTAATCTCTGCCAATGGATTGGTTTGATCCATAAACTGAGAAAGCTGGTTGGTTCCAAAGAAGCTATTGATTACCGAAGAAAGTGTTTTGGCATTGATCAAGTCAATAGGCGTAAATACCTCGTTATCACGTACGTTCATACGCTCACGAATGGTACGAGCCATACGTGCAAGACCAACACTGAATTGATTGGCCAATTGCTCGCCAACCGTTCTTACACGGCGGTTGCTCAAGTGGTCAATATCATCCACATCAGCTTTAGAGTTCACTAGTTCTATCAAATACTTGATAATCTCAATGATATCCTCTTTGGTCAGAACTTGCACCTCATTTGAGATCGTTAAGCCCAATTTCTTATTCAGTCTGTAGCGACCTACATCACCCAGGTTGTATCGTTGCTCTGAAAAGAAAAGCTTATCAATAATTCCACGCGCAGTTTCTTCATCCGGTGGTTCGGCATTTCGAAGCTGACGGTATATATGTTCTACCGCTTCTTTTTCAGAATTGGTCGGGTCCTTTTGAAGTGAATTGTGAATGATTGCGTAATCGCCACCTTTCACATCCTCACGGTGTAGCAGAATGGTTTTAACATCTGCTTCCAAAATTTCGTCTAGGTGTTCTTTCTCAAGGATTGTTTCGCGATCCAAAATCGGCTCGTTACGCTCAATAGACACCACCTCTCCTGTATCTTCATCCACGAAGTCTTCCACCCATGTTTTCAACACACGCGCGGCAAGCTTGCGACCCAATACTTTCTTAAATCCTGTTTTTGAAACCTTTACCTCTTCGGCAAGGTTAAATATTTCTAGTATATCCTTGTCGCGCTCGTAACCGATTGCGCGAAGAAGGGTTGTTACCGGTAATTTCTTTTTACGATCGATATAGGCATACATCACATTGTTAATGTCAGTAGCAAACTCGATCCATGATCCTTTGAATGGGATGATTCGGGCAGAGTACAGCTTTGTCCCATTAGCATGGAAACTCTGACCGAAGAAAACACCTGGAGAACGGTGAAGCTGTGACACAACCACGCGCTCCGCACCGTTTACAATAAAAGTACCTCTTGGGGTCATGTACGGAATTGTTCCAAGGAACACATCCTGTACAATAGTTTCAAAATCCTCATGCTCAGGATCGGTACAATAAAGCTTCATTCGAGATCTGAGCGGCACACTGTAGGTCAGTCCACGCTCAATACATTCCTCTATTGAGTATCTGGGTGGATCAATGATATAATCCAAAAACTCCAAAACGAATTGGTTTCTGGTATCACTAATTGGAAAATGCTCATTGAATACAGAGTATAAGCCTTCCTGCTTTCTACTTTCCGGTTTAGTATCTATTTGAAAAAAATCAATGAACGATTGAAGCTGGATATTTAGAAAATCCGGGTACTCCAATTGGCTCTTAATAGACTGAAAGCTGATGCGATCGTGAGAATTGATTGCTGCCAAGGGACGTATATTTTAAGTTAAAAAAGCTATCATGCACAAAATGGTCTAGGTCTAAGGGTGTTATCCCAAAGACCTAAACCAGTAATAATTCGTAGAGTAATGTTACTTTACTTCTACTACAGCACCGGCCTCTTCTAGAGCCGCTTTCAATGCTGTTGACTCGTCTTTTGACACTCCTTCTTTTACTGGAGCAGGAGCACCATCTACTAGATCTTTTGCTTCTTTAAGACCAAGACCGGTTAGCTCTTTTACAAGCTTCACGATAGCAAGTTTGTTAGGACCTACTTCTTTCAAGATTACATTGAACTCAGTTTGCTCTTCTACAGCGGCTTCAGCACCACCTCCGGCAACCGGGCCGGCAATTGCTACTGCAGCTGCAGCAGGCTCAATGCCATATTGCTCTTTTAGATAACCAGCAAGGTCATTTACTTCTTTAACAGTAAGGTTTACCAACTGATCTCCTAATTCTTTGATATCTGCCATTTTTGAAAAAATTTAAATTGTTTAACGATTGGATATTAAGTGAATAGAGTGCGTACGATTAATTCTCTCTTTCTGAGAGTGTTTTAAGAATTCCTGCCAATTTGCCTCCGCTACCTTTAAGTCCTGAAATAACATTTTTCATTGGCGATTGCAACAACATGATCACATCTCCAATTAGCTCTTCCTTGGTCTTAAGGGTTGCTAGCTGATCGATAGATGCATCTCCAATGAATATAGATTCTTGAACATATGCACCTTTCAATAGCGGCTTGGCTTCCTTCTTCCTAAACTCCTTGATAACCTGAGCCGGCGCACTGCTGGCTTCTGATATCATCAACGAGGTATTGCCCTTTAGCACACCAAAAAGCGGCTCGAAATCTAGTCCGGAGCGCTCCATGGCCTTTTGCAACAAGGCATTCTTTACTACTCTTACCTTGATTCCCCGGTTGAAGCACATTCTGCGCAAACGTGTTGTCGCCTCTGCATTCAAGCCTTGGGTATCTGTAAGATAAATGTTCGGATTGCTGATGAGGGTCTCTTTAATCTCCTCTATCAATACGTCCTTTTCTTCTTTTGTCATGATTTAATGCTTTAGCGTTACACTGATTTCGGATCAATTGTGATCGCCGGGCTCATGGTGCTGCTCATATTTATACTTTTCATATAAATACCTTTCGCAGCCGTTGGCTTCAGCTTCACAATAGTCTGAATTAGCTCACGCGCGTTCTCTTCAATCTTTTTACTATCAAAAGATGCCTTTCCTACAGAAGCATGGATGATACCATATCTGTCCACTTTAAAATCGATCTTACCCGATTTTACGTCGCTTACAGCCTTGCCAACTTCCATGGTCACCGTTCCGGTTTTAGGATTCGGCATCAAGCCTCTTGGACCTAATACTCTTCCTAACGGACCAAGTTTGGCCATTACGGTTGGCATGGTGATAATCACATCAATATCGGTCCAACCACCTTTGATTTTCTCAAGATAATCGTCCAATCCTACGTGATCTGCACCTGCATCCTTTGCTTCTTGCTCCTTATCAGCGGTAACCAATGCCAATACACGCACCGTTTTACCGGTTCCGTGAGGAAGGGATACTACCCCTCTTACCATCTGATTTGCTTTTCTTGGATCAACACCTAGATGAACAGCTACGTCCACAGTTGCATCAAACTTCACGTTAGAAATTTCTTTCACCAATCCGGAAGCTTCATTCAGACTATACACTTTACTAGCATCAATCTTCGACTTAGCCAGCTTTTGGTTTTTAGTTAATCTTGCCATCTTTTCCTAAATTATTTTGTGAAAGGGGCGGCACCGGTAACGGTGATTCCCATACTACGTGCAGTTCCGGCAACCATTTTCATAGCCGATTCGATTGTGAATGCATTCAAATCCTGCATTTTGTCTTCAGCGATAGCCTTCACCTGATCCCAAGACACTTTCGCTACCTTGGCTCTGTTCGGCTCTCCAGATCCTTTCTTAAGTTTTGCTGCTTCCATAAGTTGAACTGCTGCAGGAGGAGTTTTGATTACAAAATCAAATGACTTATCCGTGTACACAGTTATTAAGCATGGACATAGTTTACCGGCTTTATCTTGGGTACGAGCATTAAATTGCTTGCAAAACTCCATGATATTCACACCGGCAGCACCCAAGGCAGGACCTACTGGAGGAGAAGGGTTTGCAGCCCCGCCCTTCACTTGAAGTCTTACTATTTTGCTGATTTCTTTTGCCATTTCAAACTACTATTTATAATTAAAAAATACCCGTACCTATGGAAGCTAAGCACGAATGCGGTTATTCCTTCTCTACTTGCATGTAGCTCAGCTCAAGTGGTGTCTTCCTTCCGAAAATCTTCACCATCACTTTTAGCTTACGCTTCTCTTCGTTTATCTCTTCAATCACTCCGGTGAAACCATTAAATGGTCCATCTATCACCTTCACTGATTCTCCTATAATATACGGTATGTTGATTTGCTCACTGGCTTCCGCCAACTCATCCACCTTACCTAAAATTCTATTCACCTCTTGCTGACGCAACGGAATAGCCTTCTTGTCACTCGAACCCAAAAAACCAATCACGCCCGGAATACTCTTGATAGTATGCTCTACTTCACTGCCCAAAGAGCCATCCAAATCAGCTTCCACCATAATGTATCCCGGAAAGTAATTCTTCTCTTTGCTCACCTTCTTTCCGTTCCTTATCTGGAAAACTTTTTCTGTGGGCACAAGCACCTGAGACACATGATCTTGAAGGTTTAACCGTACTATCTCATTATCAATGTACGTTTTTACCTTCTTCTCCTGCCCACTCACAGCCCTTACTACATACCACTTTTTACCTGCCTCTGTCATGCTTTCCTAGTTTCAATTAAAATATGCTGTAATAGAAACTGAGAATATTGCTGAATGAGTAATCCATCACATACACGATCAAGGCTATAATAATCGAAGCCACCGCAACCAAGATCGAACTTGACTGAAGCTCCTTCATGGTTGGCCAGCTCACTTTGTGTACCAGCTCTTCATACGATTCTCTGAAATATGTCTTAATCTTCGTCATTTCTTAACTCATTCATTTATTGCACGGGTGGTAAGATTCGAACTCACGACCTTAGGTTTTGGAGACCTCTGCTCTACCAACTGAGCTACACCCGTATAATTAATTAAGGAAAAGGCCCTTTCAGGCACTTTTCCTTTCATTTATTCAATTGGTCGAAAAATTCTTATGCAAGAATTTCAGTCACCTGACCTGCACCTACAGTACGTCCACCCTCACGAATTGCAAAGCGAAGACCTTTGCTCATTGCGATAGGCGCAATCAACTGTACAGTGATTGTCAAGTTATCTCCAGGCATTACCATTTCAATACCATCACCCAAGAAAATTTCTCCGGTAACGTCAGTCGTACGGAAGTAAAACTGAGGACGATATTTGTTATGGAATGGCGTGTGACGGCCACCTTCTTCTTTCTTAAGGATATAAACCTCAGCTTTGAATTTGGTGTGTGGAGTTACGCTACCTGCTTTGCAGATTACCATACCTCTTTGGATATCCGATTTCTCGATACCACGAAGCAATAGACCAACGTTATCTCCGGCTTCACCACGATCCAAAATCTTACGGAACATCTCTACTCCTGTTACGGTTGAGGTCAACTTCTTGTCACCCATACCGATAATCTCTACAGGATCACCTGAGTTGATTACACCAGTTTCAATACGGCCTGTTGCTACAGTACCACGACCTGTGATTGAGAAAACATCCTCGATAGGCATCAAGAAAGGCTTGTCAATATCACGTGCTGGAAGTGGAATATGGTTGTCAACTGCGTCCATCAATTCTTCAACTGTCTTCACCCACTGTCCGTCACCGTTCAATGCGCCAAGTGCCGAACCTTTAACCACAGGAATGTTGTCACCATCAAAATCATAGAATGAAAGAAGCTCACGAATCTCCATTTCTACTAGCTCTAGAAGCTCCTCATCATCCACCATGTCCACTTTGTTCATGAACACAACAATTGCAGGAACACCTACCTGACGAGCAAGAAGGATGTGCTCGCGAGTTTGTGGCATAGGTCCATCTGTAGCCGCTACCACAAGTATAGCGCCGTCCATCTGAGCAGCACCAGTAACCATGTTCTTTACGTAGTCAGCGTGACCAGGACAGTCAACGTGTGCGTAGTGACGGTTTACAGTTTCGTACTCAACGTGCGCGGTATTAATTGTGATACCTCTTTCTTTTTCTTCGGGTGCGTTATCGATCGAATCGAAATCGCGAGCTTTAGACAAACCCTTATCTGCTAATACTTTAGTGATAGCAGCAGTAAGAGTAGTTTTACCATGGTCAACGTGACCAATGGTTCCCACGTTCAAGTGGGGCTTATTTCTAACAAACGTTTCCTTTGCCATTTTTAAGGTTTCTTATTAATTATTAA
>CAZBBV010000015.1:0-13641 GCA_964490025.1 uncultured Cryomorphaceae bacterium
AAACGGGTGGTGGTGCAGAAGTAGCCAAATCCATTGTACTAGATTTCTGGGCGAATTGCTGATATTGTCGGGCGAAAAGTCGCAGAAAGAATTGTATGCTATCTGAAAAACTCCAATCCCGCCTTCCCTCCCTCAGCATCCTTTCTATTGTGGTGATAGGGATGTTCTTACTTTGGAAGACGGTTCAGGAAAACAAATGGGGGAAAATAGACGAGTTGGGGCATTCAGATGTTATTCTTTGGGATGTAACATCTTACTACGGCTACCTACCGGCCCTATTTGTCCATGGCGATCTTAGCATGCGATTCACCGACCAAGATGTTAATGGATTTCGCAATCGAATGGAGTTCTGGCCCGAAACCAGCGCTAATGGAAATTATGTGATCAAGACAACCATGGGCCTAGCCTTTCTCTACGCCCCAAGCTTCGTAGTCGCCCACAGCTATTGCCTGCTTTCAGGCCACTATTTGGCTAATGGATTTTCTGCACCCTATGAAATTGCGCTCATGCTTGGTCAAGTCATCTGGTTGGTTGTAGGCTTTTTTTTCCTGCGTAAAATTCTTTTGAATTACTTCCCTGAGGCCATCACAGCCATCACCCTCCTTTCGCTCTTTTTCGCCAGTAATTTGTACTACATCAGCATCTACAAGCCCGGCTTACCTCATATCTATAATTTCTCGCTCAGTTCCATTTTCATCTATTGCACCATCAGATGGCTCGACATGAGGATTATGAAGTACGCTTTCTTTTTGGCGCTTTCCATAGGCCTTCTGACACTAATAAGACCTATCAATATTCTATTCTTGGTGTTTCCTTTGTTGTTTGGAGTTTCAAGCAAAAAGCTCATGATTGCTCGAATAAAATTCCTCACTGCCAATAGATTTCAGATTTTATTCATGATCCTCATTGCATTCTTGGTAATACTTCCTCAAATGCTCTATTGGAAAACTTATACAGGTGACTGGCTCTACTACTCGTACGGACATGGTGAACGCTTTTTCTTCACTGATCCCAAGATTTTGGAAGGCCTTTTTAGCTACCGAAAAGGTTGGTTGCTCTACACTCCCTTGATGACCTTAGCGATTCTTGGCCTGCTTGCTTTGCCCTTTGCAAAAGGGATTAGAGGTTTTTCACTTCCACTGCTTCTATTGACTTCCATGTACATTTTCGTGGTATATAGCTGGTGGTGTTGGTGGTATGGAGGCGGTTTTGGCTCGCGACCAATGATTGACCTTTATGCATTTCTAAGTATTCCCCTTGCCTATGTAATCGATAGACTTTCTCGCTCCGTCTTTACCCGAATACCAACCTTTCTACTGATCGTTGCAATGGGTGGTCTGAATGTTTTTCAATCCAAACAAGCCACGCAAAACCTCATACACTGGGATGGAACAACCAAGGATTCGTATTGGTATCAATTCTTAAAAGCTGAAGCGCAGCCCGGATATTGGGATTTGATTAAAAGACCGGACTATGAAAAAGCAAGAGCGAATGAAGCGGAATATGTATTCAAAATAGGCCTGCCCGACTTCGAGGCACTTGAAGCGTATAGAAAATCGAAGGAAGCTAATTGACCCTAAAGAGCCCATATTTTAGGATCGCCCAAAAAATCTTGATGCCATCCAGGTTTCTAATCTTTTTCCCTTCACCTTTATTTCGCGGGAAATAATGCACCGGAACTTCGGCAATCGAAGTTTTACTCCTTCTTGCCGCCTTTATGAGCAGTTCGGCCTCGAAACCAAATCTATTCTCGCGCAGCTTAAGGCCATTGTAAATTTTTCTGGTAAACAGTTTATAACCACAAGCCACATCCGATAAGCGGATATTGATAAAGATGGAGGTCAGATAGGTAAAAATCTTATTGAAAAAATACCTTCGATAAGAATGTAAAGGGCGGATAACGCCGGGCATGTACCGAGATCCGTTTACGAAATCAATTTTCAAATCGACCAATGTGCTTACCATTAGCGGCAAGTCATGTGGAGTCAATTCCAAGTCAGCATCTTGAATTACAACAATGTCGGAATCGCTGGAGTCTATACCCGTTCTAACAGCCGCGCCTTTTCCCAAGTTCACTTCATGCCTTATTAACTTGATGTTTGCCGTCCCCGTATTCTCTATGAATTGCTCAAGGTTGCTGATTGTTTGGTCTGAAGAGCAGTCGTCTACCACTACTAGTTCCACTTCTCGAACAGATTCAGGCCATTTTACAATAAGCACCTCATGAAGCACTTGACAAACAAGTGATTCCTCGTTGAAAACAGGTACTACAATTAATAGCTTCAAATGGGCACTTTTCAAAAACGCTTAATACACCTTGGGCAATAGCAAGGACTTATTCATGAATGGATAAAAACGGCACCTTGGCATGGTAGGCCGCCTGTGTGGTGCGGCTGCGGTGGAACAGGCGATCGAGGAAGGTGTATTTGCGCTTCATCATAATGATCATGTCTATGTCCTTCTTCGCATCCAAGTATTCGCTGATGCTTTCGTCAATCGAATCGGTCTCTATCTGCTCAATGTTGCAGTCCACGCCTGAGCATATTTCTTTGATATTCTGTGGAATGGGCGAATCTTCTGCATGGCGCTCCTGAAAGTGAATGACCTGAAGGGTGGATTTGAATTTGGTTAAGAACTCCCGCACAAACTCCAAAGCGTCGCAGTCTTCTTTCTTGAACTGATCCATGAAATACACCGCCTTTTTGATGTCCTTCAATTCGGCGTCGCGCGGCACAGCCAATACGGGACAAATATTAGAACTCATCACGCTGGCGGTGTTGCTGCCAATTAAAACTTCTTGCAAGCCGCTAGCGCCCTTGGTGCCCATCACAATCAGGTCGGCTTCAAACTTCATTGCCTGGTTCTTAATGGCGCGTATGGGGTTGTTCATGGTAGAAACGGTGCTCACATCCAAATCGGGATGAGATGCCTCCAAACTCTTGACTATATCTTCAAGTTCCTGCTCCGAATTCTTCTTCATCACTTCAATGAGCGAAGTGGACATCACCGTGTCGCTGTAAGGCAGCTCATATGAGTTAAGGATTATGAGCCTCGCTCCGGTTCTGACACATAAATCAATCGCGAACTGCATGGCATGATTCGCATTCTTTGAAAAATCGGTTGGGAATAATATTGTTTTCATGGGTTCGAGCTTGTGATGTGGCTAAAATACTGCCTATTTCGGAAGTGTGTATTACTGTAGCGTAAAGTTATTTTTCAGTGGCAACCTTCTTCATGACCTATATCATGGTTTTCCGTTTTTAGTTCCAAAACCTCCGTTTTTGGCGACAGATAAGGGATGCCCAGCCCCATTCCTCGAAGGATAAAGAGTGAGGCGATAAACACCAAAACGAATGGTAAGGCCCTTGTTAGCCTGATGCGCAACGCTGCGGAAATTTTATCGGACGCATGGCCGGCGGCAAACATCATGGGGATGGTGCCCAATCCAAAAATGGCCATAAAAGCCGCTCCACCCAAACTGCTTCCGGTGCTGATGGACGCGGCCAAGGCCATGTACACCAGTCCGCAGGGCAAAAAGCCATTCACCACACCAAAACTGAAGAGTGCGTCAAACGATTTTCGCTTCATGAGCACAGCCATACCCTCACGCACCCACGAAAAAATCCGGTACAATGGACCATTAACCAATCCCTTCTGCCAGCGATTGTAGAAAACCACGCCCATAATCATGAGCACACCCACGGCCATAGAAAGGTATTGCTGAAAACCGGCCAGCGAAAAGCCACGACCAAAAGTACCCGCAATGAGCCCGAGGAAAGAATAAGTGAGCACCCTACCCGATTGGTAGGTGAGGTTGGCCAACGAAGTGCGAAAAGGGGTGCGACGGTGCAATGGAAGCGCAAACGCAATAGGACCGCACATGCCAAGGCAATGGAAACTTCCCATCAATCCCAGCATCAATGCCGCCCACCAAAATTCCATTACAATATGATTTGCTCTTTGAAGTAATATGCCTTGCCCTCCACAGTCCAGTCCAATTTCACTTCCCACTTTCCGGAGCGCAGTTCTTCAGCCGGAATGAGGTATTCCAAGGTTTCCAAATTGATGGCAAAAACCTTATCCATACGTTCGTCCGAAGGGCGATAGAGCACCACGGTTCCTTCAATCGTCTTTCCTTCGAAATCATTCGGAAAAATGATCTTCAATCCTTCAGTCGTGTTGCGAATATCCATTTTGCCTGCAAGCGCGCGCGCATTTTGCTCTTTGTCCATCACCTGCTGGTAGGCTATTTCGTCTGCATAATAGTCGGTAGCCACCAGGTCGAAGCGTTGGTTCACGGCTTTATAGACCATAAAAACCATGAGCCCCATAAAGATGGCCAACGACAGTGCAATTCCCTTTCCCCAGTTCATAGTTTCTAAAGTTTACGGCCAAATTAGCGAATCGGGCCATTAAAGCTGGTCGAGAATTTCTCCACCAACTTGTCGCCTTCATAAATTCCGAAGCGCACCTTCGTGTTGTCGCTTGTCAGTTCGGAAAGCTCCATGTACAGAAACAATGTTCCCTCAGCGCGCGAGCTCTTTTCCAATTTCAATCCATCCTTAAAGCCCACCAACTCCACTTGCCCTTCGTGCGACATGAGTTTTAGCGTAAGCTCCATTTCGCGTTGCGTCTTGTTAATCAACTTGAAATTATAGAGGTTGAAAATGCGGCCGTCCTCTGTTTTCTGGTATAGCTGCCCCGGCACGCGAAGAATGGTGGCCTCCACCTCCGAACGGTTGAGCAAGAAACCGGTAAGCACTATGACCATGAGCGAAAGCACAATGGAATACGCAATGGTTCTGGTGGTCATTCGCCATGGTTTCTTGTCGGCTATGCTGGCTTCGGATGCATAGCGAATGAGTCCGCGCGGCTTGTTTATTTTGTCCATAATGTCGTTGCAGCCGTCTATGCAAGCGGTGCAATTCACACACTCCAGTTGGGTGCCATTGCGGATGTCAATGCCCGTGGGACACACATCCACACACACGCCACAGTCAATGCAGTCGCCCTTGCCCACCGCTTCGCGGTCTTCGTCTTTTCTAAATTTTGAGCGGTTTTCGCCGCGCACGTAATCATAGGCAACTACCACAGAGTTGCGGTCGAGCATGACCCCCTGCAAACGGCCGTATGGGCAAACAATAATGCACACCTGCTCGCGGAACCAAGCGAAAACAAAATAGAACACACCACTGAAAATGATAAGCGCGAAAAAAGAAGACAGGTGTGCCCCGGGGCCGTCGGTCACCAGCTTAAAGAGCTCGTCGGCCGAGATGAGATAGGCCAGAAAAACATTGGCAATAAAAAAGCTGAGCGCAAAGAAAATGGTGTGCTTCAGCACACGCTTCCTGAGCTTTTCGTTTGTCCAACTCGACTTGGAAAGGCGCATTTGTTGGCCACGGTCTCCGTCTATCCAATATTCAATGCGGCGGAAAACCATTTCCATAAATATGGTTTGCGGGCAAATCCATCCGCAAAAAATGCGGCCATACACCACGGTGAAGAGCACAATAAATACCACCGCAGTGATCATGGCCAGGAAGAACAAATGAAAATCTTGCGGCCAAAAGACGATTCCGAATAGGACGAACTTGCGCTCCAGCACGTTGAAGAGCATAAAAGGAACTCCATTCACTTTGAAGAATGGAGCGCCTATAAGTAAAAGCAATAGAAAGTAGCTTGTTAGCTTACGGTAATTGTACAGCCTGCCCGAAGGTTTCTTTGGAAAAATCCAGCGTCTTTTGCCCTCTTCCGTTATCGTTCCGATATGGTCACGAAACGAATCTTCTTCCTCTTCCTTCATAATGCTGCGTTGATTATTCTTCCGCCGAAGCTACCTCATCTTCCACAACAGTTGTGTTAGATGTGTCACTTGCAGCGGGCTCTTCTTTAGGCGCCTCATAAAGTTGTCCTTCAGGCGCCTTCGGATTTTGTGGTGTGGTGCCCTGCAGCGAAAGGATGTAGCTCGACACTTGCTGCATTTCCAATGCCTTCAACTGGCTTTTCCATGCAATCATGCCCTTCTCAGGTACTCCGTACTTCACTGTTTTGAACACATCATTGATACTTCCGCCATGAATCCAATAGGCATCTGTAAAGTTTGGCCCCACGGTTCCTCCACCATCCGGTCCGTGACATGGTGTGCAATAAGTATCGTAGATGGCCTTGCCCGCATCAAGTGAGGAGGCATCTGTTAGCACCACCACATTCGACTCGTCGATTAGGTTTGCCGCCGTCTTTTTGTATTCTTCCATTTGCTTTTCTGCATCAGCAAGTTGCATCTCATACTCTTCAATCTGGAGCGGGCTGGAGCGGAAAATGTGGTAGTCGAGCAGATAGATACCTGCAAAAATGATGGAGATATAAAAACCATAGAGCCACCAGGGCGGCAGGTTGTTGTCCAGCTCTTTGATGCCGTCATAGTCATGGTCCAGTAGGATATCCTGCTCTTTCTCCACCGGCTTGCTGTCGGTCATTTTTTTCATAAACCGGCTCAGCCAGGTTTCTGCCGAATGGGCAATACCTGCAGGCGCCAATTCTTCTGCCGTTTGGTGTTTCAGTTGCTCAAATTTCACCAATGAGCTCACCACATTGAGCAACACGAAAATGGTAACGAACAGCATGACTACCACAATACCCAATGCCATGGTGAGTGGATCGGAGGTAAACTGAGTCCAGAAGGCGCCGTTTCCGGCTGCTTCTTGCGCCTGCGCGCCCATAGTGGCGACAAGCAATAGGCTAAATAGGATTCCTTTTCTTTTCATTGTGGTAGGCAATTATTGTTTCGGTTGATCTTCTAATGGCAGTTCGCTCATGTGGTTGATATGCGCCTTGTTGCTGCGAAGCGCGTAGATGGTCCATCCCACAAAAATGCTGATGAACAGTAGCATGGCGATAAGTGGATACAGCTCCACATTGTCCAGACCCGCCATATGTCCTTTTATAAATTTCAACATGGCGATTATTGGTTTAGCATGGTTAAATCTTCCTCAGGCCCCAAATCCACTGTGTTGTTTCCTTTGATATCGGTTCCCAGTCGTTGGAGATAAGCTATCAGGGCAATAATTTCCTTATCGGCGGTCACGTCGATATTCGGATCGAGGTTAAGCTCGGCAGCAATGCCTTCTGCCTGCTTGTTCAGGTAGTCCAGCGAATTGTCCACATAGTAATCGGTGTAGGGCACGCCCAGTTTCTGCATCACTTTTAGCTTGGCTTTGGTGTGGCCGGTGTTGAGCGAATTGCGCAACAACCAAGGGTAGCGCGGCATAAGCGAGCCCGGCGACATGGTGCGAGGGTCGTACATGTGGAAGTAGTGCCAGCTGTGCGGATACTTTCCTCCCTCGCGGTGCAGGTCGGGACCGGTGCGCTTGCTGCCCCACAGGAATGGGTGGTCGTACACAAACTCTCCGGCTTTTGAATACTCGCCGTAGCGCTCCGTTTCCGATCGGAAAGGACGAATCATCTGCGAGTGACAGCTGTTGCAACCTTCTTTTATGTACAAGTCTCGTCCTTCCAGTTCCAGCGCCGTGTATGGCTTCACATCTTCAATGGTGGGAATGTTGGACTTGATCATAATGGTCGGCACAATCTCAATTACGCCACCAATGAGGATGACCACTATGGTCAGAATCATAAAGGTAACGGGCTTGCGCTCCAATGGGCGGTGCCAGTGCTCGCCACCATGCGATTTGTAGGTTTTGGTCAGGGCGGCTGCTTCAGCTTCTTCATTGGCCAAAAGGTTTCCGCGCTTCACTGTTTTCCAAATGTTGATGATGAGCATAATCATCCCCACCAAATACAGCGTTCCGCCTATGGATCGGGTAATGTACATAGGCACAATCTGGGTTACGGTTTCCAGGAAGTTGCCATATACCAAGGTTCCGTCGGCATTAAATTCTTTCCACATCAAGCTTTGGGTAAATCCGGCCCAATACATAGGCAAAGCCCAGAATAGGATGCCTAATGTGCCAATCCAGAAATGGGTATTGGCCATTTTCATGCTATACAGTTCTGTGCGGAAAATGCGCGGAATAAGCCAGTAAAACATCCCAAAAATGAGGAAGCCGTTCCATCCCAGGGTGCCAATGTGCACGTGGGCAGGAATCCAGTCGGTGTAGTGTGCAATGGCGTTTACGTTTTTAAGGGAAAGCATAGGGCCTTCGAAAGTGGACATACCATAGGCCGTTACCGCCACCACAAAAAACTTCAAGATCACATCTTCACGCACTTTGTCCCATGCGCCACGAAGGGTAAGCAATCCGTTGATCATACCACCCCAGCTCGGCGCGATAAGCATCACGGAGAAAACGGTTCCAAGACTTTGTGCCCAATCGGGAAGGGCGGTGTACAACAAGTGGTGCGGACCGGCCCAGATATAAATGAAGATAAGCGCCCAGAAGTGAATGATGGACAATCGGTACGAATAAACCGGTCGGTTGGCGATTTTTGGGATGAAATAATACATCAATCCCAAAACCGGAGTGGTGAGAAAGAACGCCACCGCATTGTGTCCGTACCACCACTGCACCAGCGCATCCTGCACACCGGCATACACCGAATAGCTCTTCAGCATGTGCACTGGAAGCTCAATATTGTTGAAAATATGCAATACTGCTACTGTAACAAAAGTGGCTATGTAGAACCAAATGGCCACATAAAGATGGCGCTCGCGGCGCTTCAAGATGGTGCCAAACATGTTCCAGCCAAAAGCCACCCACACTACCGCAATGGCTATGTCGATTGGCCACTCCAGTTCCGCATATTCTTTACTTGATGTGTAGCCCAATGGCAATGTGATTGCTGCCGCCACAATGATGGCCTGCCAACCCCAAAAATTGAACTTGCTAAGCCCGTCGCTAAACATGCGGGCTTTGAGCAGACGCTGAAGACTGTAATACACACCTGCGAAAATGGCATTGCCTACAAAGGCAAAAATCACCGCGTTGGTGTGTAGAGGCCTGATGCGGCCGTAGGTTAGCCACGGCGTGTTAAAAGATAATTCAGGAATGTACAGTTGTAGTGCGATTATCACACCGACTAACATGCCGATTACTCCCCAAAAAATGGACGCAAGGGCAAAATCGCGGACAATTCTGTTGTCGTAGTAAAATTTCTCGAGTTGCATACGCTTTGTGGCTTAGGTTAAATGGTTGTTGATTTTATGATTCGGGATTCTTTTTGTTGTCGAAAAGCATGCGCACAGAGGGCGAATAGTCGTCGTCGTATTGGCCGCTGCGCACCGACCAGATAAAAGCCGCCAGAAAAATGAGGGCCATTGAAATGCTGACTATGATGAGGACAAATAATACTTCCATGCGCTTATTAGAATTCGTTTGCTAAAATATTTCCACCACCCACGCTCAAGCATGACTACCGTCACACCTCTACATGATTTATATCAGGTTTTGCCCATTCCTTTTTTGCTGCCCAGTTGGTGGCCAATGTTGTAAACACCACCACTGTAATGCTACTAATCGGCATCAAGATAGCCGCTACCAGTGGAGATAGCATTCCAGTAATGGCAAAGGACAATCCCACAATATTATACCCGAAAGATATGGCAAAACTCGTTTTGATAATGGTCATGGTCTTTTTCGCAAGTCGGATAAATCCGGGAAGCTTCCGAAACTCACGCGCATCCAATATTCCTTCGCAAGCAGGTGAAAACTGACTAACATTTTCAGTGATAGCGATCCCCACATCACTTTGGCGCAGTGCGCCTGCGTCGTTCAGGCCGTCGCCAACCATCATCACCAGCTCGCCACTTTGTTGCAAGCCCTCTATGTAATCAAGCTTTTGCTGCGGGGTTTGGTTAAAAATGAGCGGCACGGCTCCGGGCATGTGCTTGAGCAAATTGCTGCGCTCACTGTCGTTGTCGCCACTTATTACCGACAATTGCGCATACTTCTTTAAGTCGCCGGCTACTTCACGCAATCCGGAGCGGTAGTTTCCTTCCACCTTAAAGAATCCCCTGTATTGGCCATTCCACAAAATATACACTCGACTTTCCTGAACCCCTTCTTGCGGCTCAAGGCCAATAAACCGTGCTGAACCAGCGCGCAGATGAACACCCGAAACTGTAGCCTCAATGCCTTTTCCGGGCAGCTCGCGGTAGTCCGATATTTCACCCAAAGGTCTTCGGTCTAAATGCTCGAAAATCAATTTGCTCAAGGGGTGGTTGCTTTGCCTAAACAAGGTAGAAAGCAATCCCTCCTCTTCTTTGCTAAAAGCGCTTCCCTCGAAATAAACTTTTCCCGAATCGCTTTGGGTAATGGTGCCCGTCTTGTCGAAAACCACATGGTTCACTTGGGCAATGGACTCTATCACCTCAGCATTTTTTAGATAAAGACTATGCCTGCCGAAAATGCGTAGCATGTTGCCGAGTGAAAATGGAGCCGACATGGCCAAAGCACACGGACAGGCCACTATAAGAATTGCCGATACCACGAAAAGCATTCGTGAGGGATCAATGGTGTACCACACCCCCGCCGAAACCAGCGACAAGAGGAGGATGAATGCCGTGAAGTATTGGCTTACACGATTCGTAATTCCACGGAAATGGAAGGATTTGTCGGCACTAAAAGCTTGATTGTTCCATAGCTGCGTGAGGTAGCTCTGCGACACAGCCTTGCTCACCATCAGTTCCACCATTTTGCCTCGTACACGGCCACCGGCGTAAATGTGGTCGCCTTGCTTGCGTTCAATGGGTTTGCTTTCTCCTGTCACAAAGCTATTGTCGAGCACCACACTTTCGCTCACCAATATGCTGTCGGCAGGAATCAGTTCGTCGCTCTTTATATACATAGTGTCCCCAGGCAGCAATTCATTCACGGCCACGTAATGCTCCTCGCCATCCTTTTTTCGAAGTACGGCCAAGGGGAAATACGAGCGATAATCGCGCTCGAATGATAGGCTCTCGTAGGTTTTCTGTTGGAATATCTTACCTAAAAGGAGGAAGAAAATCAATCCGGCCAGACTGTCGAAATAACCGGCGCCGATACCTGCCACCACTTCATATACGCTTTGTCCAAAAAGAGCGACAATGCCCAAGGCCAGCGGCACATCAATGCTGACGAAGCCTTTGCGCAATGCCTTGTACGCCGAAGTGAAATAACCCCAACCACTGTAGAAAACCACGGGCAACGACAGCACCAGCATCATCCACCGGAAGAACGGAGCAAAGGTGCTGAGCCAATAAGCGTCGAACTCGAAATACTCCGGAAGCGCCAGTAGCATCACATTGCCAAACACGAAACCCGCAATGGCCATCTTATAAATTAGCTTGCGGTTGGTTTCCTTCTGGCCTTCGTTCTTTCCTAGATTGATGCTCGGCGCATAGCCCAGTGTGGCCAGCAAATCTGCGATCTGAGAAACTTCGGCTTCCTTTTCCTTGTAATGTATTCGAATGGTCTTTTTCGGGAAATTGACTTGCGAATGGATGATCGCGGGATTCAATCGGTTCAAATTTTCCAACAGCCAGATGCAACTGCTGCAATGGATATCGGGTAAAAAGAAACTAACTATGACCAATTCGCCATCCGAAAACTCGATAAATCGCTCTGCAAGTTCCTTTTGCTGCAGGAAGCTATACTTCCCTTTGTACATGCCTTTGGGAGAGATTCCCGGCAGTTCGTTCAGGTCGTAGTAGCTACATAAGTCGCTGTGCTGCAGCAACTCAAACACAGTAAGGCAGCCGGCACAGCAAAAATGCTTTTCATGTTTGAAAATATCTTCCTCTTTACAATCCGTTCCGCAATGCGAACAGGAATGAATGTCTTTAATTTGTGCCTGCATATTTGAGCCCAAAGGAATTACAACTGTACAAATGAAGGCATGACAATAGTCAGTTTTTCTATACCTTCATGCAGTCAAAAATACGTTACACCATGAAGCATTCCGGTGAATTTCATTCTTGCGAAACTTGTCCCAATAGGTCGCATTCCCCTTTGGGAAATATAAGTGATACCATGATCGGTGAAATTGATTTAGGCAAGAGTTGCGTGTTCTTTAAAAAGGGCCAAATGGTTCTTCACGAGGGCAATAAGCCCGGCGGTTTGTACTGCATACGCACCGGGAAATTGAAACTTTCGCGCATGGGCTACGACGGCAAGGAACAAATCATACGTTTCGCTAAAGATGGCGACCTGATCGGCTACCGCTCGCTGCTAAGTGGCGAATCCATAAGCGCCTCAGTTACCACACTTGAAGACACCCACGCGTGCTACTTGCCCAAGACCATGGTGTTTGAAATGATTGAGAAAAATCCAAAATTTTCCCTCGAACTAATGAAACTGGCTTGCCACGAATTGGGCGAGGCCAGCAAAATAATCACCAATCTTGCGCAAAAGTCGGTAAGGGAGCGCTTGGCAGAAGTACTGCTCATTCTTCGCGAAACCTTTGGCGAAAATGAAGAAGGCGAACTGGACATTGCCCTTACCCGCGAGGAAATTGCGAACATGGTAGGCACTGCCACCGAATCGGTTATTCGATTGCTCAGCGAGTTCAAAGAGGATGGCCTAATTGAAATACATGGCCGCCGGCTAGCCCTGAAAAACGTGAAGGAACTGGCACACGTGGGCAAAGTATACGATTAGCATTTCCCTGAGTCTCATCATATCCACTGCTGATAAAAGTCATTTCGACGGCTTTTGTCCCATTCTACTTTAGCCTCGTTGGAAAACTGTGTAGTAACAGGATTGACAAGTGCTAAAATGATATCCACTACTCCTCCATTGTCTTCAGAATACCTATCGGGAATATTTCCGTGGGCCGACGATAGGTTCATAAAAGCCCTTCAAAAGCACGCAGAGTGGAGGCACTTTGCCGTGGGACAACAACTTTTTTACGAAGGCGAAGAGCCTTCAGAAATTTTCTTGGTAGTGAAGGGCGTAATAAAAACCTTTATCACCGACAATGAAAAGCATGAAACCATCATCACGCTGTACAAATCGAGCGAATTGTTGGGTTTTCGCTCGCTCTTGGTAAACGAACCACACGATAAATCGGCTCGCGCCATTCAGGAAACAGAAGTATTGGTGCTGAGCAAAAAGGTTTTTCTCGATTTCATTCAAAACAATCCGAGTAGCATTGCCTGCTTGCTAAAATCGGTGGAGCATAACCTTTCGGACATAGAGATGCGCGCCACGCAAATACTTCAACAAAACACCACCAAGCGAATGGCCAATGCCTTGCTGATGTTGTACAAGAAATTTGGCATTGATAAGGAGCAAAACATTAACCTCGATTTCACGCCCAGAGAATTCGCCCAACTCATCAACACCACGCGTACCACCGTGTACCGCATTTTGGGAAAAATGGAAAAAGAAGGCTACCTACTGATGAACCATAGCCGCATTCGCATCAAAGACATCAATGCACTTAACGACCTAGCAGGGGTTTAGAACAAGAAATTATTCTCGGGATACCTATCGGCATGCAGGCTGCCTGCGGTGCGGTAAATGATTTCGCGCAGGCTATCAATATTGGCCTTTTCTGTGGCCGAAATAAACACACATTTACCGGAAGTCTTCGCCATCCAGGTGCGTTTCCATTCATCCAAGCTAAAGTGCTTTTTCTCAATGGGCCCAAGATCGTGCTCGTCGCGCTCGGCAGCCTGATAGGCATCAATCTTATTGAACACCA
>CAZBBV010000016.1:0-13309 GCA_964490025.1 uncultured Cryomorphaceae bacterium
TCAGCGTTTCCTGCACATTGTGGTCGGTGATCAGGATGCCGATATTTCTCCTTTTCAAATCAAGTACAATGGACTGAATGTCCTCCACCGCAATAGGATCTACGCCCGCAAAAGGCTCATCCAGAAGAATAAACTTTGGATTAACCGCCAGCGCACGTGCAATTTCGGTACGGCGGCGTTCGCCACCACTCAGCAGGTCTCCCCTATTTTTTCGCACATGGCCTAGGTGGAATTCCTCCAGAAGCGATTCCAGTTTCTTTTTCTGATCACTTTTCGAAAGTCCGGTAGTTTGCAATATCGCCCTTATGTTGTCCTCCACACTCAGTTTTCTGAACACACTCGCTTCTTGTGCCAGATAGCCAATGCCTTTCTGCGCGCGCTTGTACATAGGTAGTGCAGTGATTTCCTCCGAGTCCAAAAAAATCTGCCCTTCATTGGGGGTAATGAGTCCCACAATCATGTAGAAAGAAGTGGTTTTTCCTGCACCATTGGGCCCTCATAGCCCAACTATCTCACCCTGGCGAACTTCCAGACTCACGTCCTGCACAACAGTGCGGCTTCGGTAGCGCTTCACTTGATTTTCATCTCTTAGTTTCATGGACTTGGTAACGTGCTTTTGTGCTTCTTATTCCTTCGTGCTGTTCTGCAATTCTTCCCAATATTCCACCGCCCTTCTTAGGTGCGGAATGGTGATGGTTCCTCCAATTATACTCGATATCGAAAGCGCTTCCATCAACTCTTCGGTGCTTACGCCAAGCTCATGGCATTTGCCCAAATGGTACTTTACGCAGTCGTCGCAGCGCAACACCATGCTACTGGTAAGTCCTATCAGTTCTTTGGTCACCACCGGCAAGGCACCTCCCATGTAGGCATTGGTGTCCAAATTAAATAGTCGCTTCACCACTAGATTGTCCGTGGCCATGATCTTCTCGTTCATCTTCGAACGATAGTCGTTGAATTCTTTGACCTTATTGCTCATTCTTCCTTTTTATTACCCAAGCCGAAATGCCAATGCTCAGCTCATACAATATTAATATGGGAATGCTTACCAGCACCTGACTGCTTACATCCGGCGGTGTTATCACCGCCGACAAGATAAGCGTAAGCACCAATGCATGGCGTCTGTATTTACGCATGAACTGTGGGGTGATGAGCCCAATTTTGGTCAGAAAATACACCACAATGGGCAGCTCGAACACAATTCCCGTGGCCAAGGTTACCGTGGTAACGGTGGAGATAAACGAACCTAAATTGATTTCATTAAACACCTGATCGCTGATGGTGTAGGTGCCGAGAAAATTGACTGATAGCGGCGCAATGACAAAGTACCCGAATGCCACGCCGGTGCTAAAAAGTAGGGAGGTGAAAAAGATTACCCCGCCGGAATACTTGCGTTCCTTGGAATTGAGACCCGGACTGATAAAACGCCACAGTTCCCAGATCACATAGGGAAAGGCTAGGATAAAACCCGCAATGAGCGACACCCAAATGTGGGTGGTAAACTGCCCCGCCATGTCTATGTTTTGGAGCTTGAACGGAACCTCAGTCATGCACAAAGCCTCGTCGAGCCCCAGCCAGCGTGAAATATTGCAGAATATACGGTAGGTGATAAAATTCGGATCCTTGGGTGCCAGGATAATTTGATCAAAGAGAATCTTCTTGGAGAAAAAGGCAACAATGGCAAAAGAAAAAATGGCAATGAAAGCGCGCACCAGATGCCAGCGCAATTCCTCCACATGGTCTAAAAAAGACATTTCCCCTTGCTCCTTCTTACTCATGGCTTACAGTATGCCTTCTTTAATAATGTCGTGAAGGTGAATGATTCCTTTATAAGTGCCTTCATCCAAAACCAACAATTGGGTGATGTTGTTTTTCTCCATGATTTCTAAAGCCTCAGCAGCAAGCATGGTGGTGTTTACCGCTTTTGGATTAACGGTCATGATGTCGGAAGCACGTGTAGTTTTAATGTCCAAATCTTTCTGAAGCATCCGGCGGATATCGCCGTCGGTGATTACTCCGGAAATAGAAGCAGCAGATCCTACTGCCGTAGCACCCAGTCTTTTGGACGAAATTTCCATGATCACGGTTTTGATATCCGCTCCTTCGCTCACCAGTGGCGCATCTGTACGCAAGGTGATGTCGCCTACAGTGAGGTAGAGCTTTTTGCCCAACGCCCCACCAGGATGATAGCGGGCAAAATCATTGGGACTGAAGTTTTTCATTTCTAAAAGACAAACGGCCAAAGCATCTCCCATCACCAACTGAGCGGTGGTGCTGCTGGTGGGTGCCAGGTTGTTGGGGCAAGCTTCCTGTTCTACACTTACATCTAAAATATGGTCGGCGCGCTGACCTAAGTAGCTGTCTGCATTACCGGTCATGGCCACGAGCGTATTTCCCAGATTTTTGATAAGTGGAATGAGCACCTTGATCTCGGGCGTATCGCCACTTTTAGAAATGGCAATCACCACATCATCCTTTTGAACAATGCCCAAATCGCCATGAATGGCGTCTGCAGCATGCATAAAAACTGCGGGAGTGCCTGTGCTGTTGAGCGTTGCAACAATTTTATTTGCGATATTCGCGCTCTTTCCGATTCCGGTTACAATAACTCGACCGCTCGAACGATATACGAGCTCGACAACTGAAACGAATCGGGCATCCAAGTGCTTGATTAACCCCTGCAATGCTCCCATTTCAATTTGGATGGTACGACGGGCGATTTCAAGAATTTGATCAGAACTCAAAATGAATGTGTTTTGGGTATTATTTTTTATTTAACTTTCGAATCTGAGCGCAGCCCTGCGAAGGGCTCAAAAGTATTAAAATTAGCCAAGCAAGGAGAATGGAAAAGCAGGTTGCAGACCTCAAACCGCTGTTAAAGAAGCATTTTGGCTTCAATCAATTCAAAGGACAGCAGGAAAAAATAATTCAGAACCTACTGGATGGCAATGACACATTTGTGATCATGCCTACGGGAGGAGGAAAATCGCTGTGTTATCAGCTACCAGCAATTATTAGTGAAGGCACAGCCGTAGTGGTCTCGCCGCTCATTGCCCTGATGAAAAATCAGGTGGATGCCATGCGCGGATTTGCAGAACAAAGCGGTGTGGCCCACGTGCTCAACTCCTCGTTAACCAAGCGGGAAACCGCCAAAGTAAAAGAAGATGTGCTGAGCGGACACACCAAGCTGCTGTACGTGGCGCCCGAAAGCCTTACCAAGCAAGAAAATATAGACTTTCTGAAAACCGCCACGATATCCTTTTACGCCATAGATGAGGCGCACTGTATCTCAGAATGGGGCCACGACTTCAGGCCGGAATACCGAAACCTGCGCAACATCATGTACAAAATAGGCAAGGCGCCCATCATTGCCCTTACCGCCACAGCTACACCAAAAGTGCAGGACGATATTCAGAAAAACCTAGGCATGGAAAGCGCTGTGGTCTACAAGGACTCTTTCAACCGCGCCAACCTGTACTACGAAGTGAGGCCGAAAAAAGACGTGGTGAAGGAAATCATCCGCTATGTGAAACAGCACATGGGCAAAAGCGGCATTGTATATTGCCTTTCTCGGAAAAAAGTGGAAGAACTGGCCCAAGTTTTCCAGGTAAATGGCATCAAAGCCCTACCCTACCACGCAGGTCTGGATGCGGGTACACGCAGCAAGCATCAAGATGCATTTTTGATGGAAGATGTGGACGTCATAGTGGCCACCATTGCCTTTGGGATGGGAATAGACAAGCCGGATGTTCGCTTTGTAATACACCACGACATACCCAAGAGCCTGGAAAGCTACTACCAGGAGACCGGACGTGCAGGAAGAGACGGCGGCGAAGGAAATTGCATTGCCTTTTACAGCTATAAAGACATTGAAAAACTAGAAAAATTCATGTCGGGCAAGCCCGTAGCCGAGCAGGAGGTGGGCCATCAGCTACTACAAGAAGTGGTGGCCTATGCCGAAACCTCTATGAGTCGACGCAAGTTTTTGCTCCACTATTTCGGCGAAGAATACGACGAAGTGAACGGCGAAGGGGCCATGATGGACGACAACATGCGCTTCCCCAAGCAAAAGTTTGAAGGGAAAGATTACGCTGTAAAAGCCCTAAAAGCGGTAGTAGAAGGAAAAGAGCGATTTAAGATTGGCGATTTGACCAAAATTTTACTGGGAAAAGAGAACAACTACCTAAAAACTTACAAAGCCGCTCAAATGAAGAGCTTCGGCTCCGGAAAGGATAAAGAGGAGAATTTCTGGCAAATGGTGATCCGTCAGTTGGTGGTGAACGGATTGGTGTGGAAAGAGGTGGAAACCTACGGCATCATCAAAATGGCTGAAAGAGGATATGCTTTTCTCGAAAATCCGCAGAGCTTTATGCTGGCCGAAGACAACGTGTTTACCGACACCGAAACGGACGACGAAGACATTATAATGGCGGGTGGCAAAGGTGCCGCTGCGGCAGATGACGTGCTGCTCAACATGCTAAAAGAGCTCACCAAAAACGTATCGAAAAAAGAAAAGCTGCCTCCATACGCCATCTTCCAGGAGAACTCGTTGGTGGACATGAGCATCAACTACCCCATAAGCCTGGATGAGCTTAAGAACATCTTCGGTGTGGGAGAAGGGAAAGCGCAGAAATTCGGGAAACCCTATGTAGAACTCATTAAGAAATATGTAGAGGAAAACGAGATTGAGCGTCCTATGGACATGATTGTAAAATCGGTGGTGAATAAGAGCAACATCAAGGTGTTTCTGATTACCTCCATTGACAAGCGCATGGAGCTGGACGACATGGCGAGAGCGAAAGGGATTTCAATCGAGGAGTTAATCTCGGAGATTGAGCAAATCGTGAATAGCGGCACGCGCATCAACCTGGATTACTATTTAGACGAAATACTTGGAGACGACGAACAAGAGGAGATCATTGACTACTTCAGGGAAGAAAGCGAAACCGGAGACATTCAAGAAGCCATAGACTTTTTCGAAGGCGAGTATGACGAGGAGCAAATCCGCTTGATGAAAATCAAGTTTCTTTCTAACTACGCGAACTAAGCGCTATTTACCGAGAATCAACTTGGCTGAAACAAGCAGCATCACAATGCCGAAGATTTTCTTTAGCATACGCTGGTCAATGTTCAGCGCTATTTTCGATCCGAAATAGCCGCCAATAATGAACGCCAAGGCCATGATAATGGCAAATTTCCAGTTGAGCGCCCCGGCTTTATGGTAATTCCATGCGGCCAATAGCCCAATAGGCGGAAGCATTACCGCCAGCGAGGTGCCTTGGGCTTCGTGTTGGCTCATAGCCATAAAATATATCAAGGCCGGCACCATGATTATGCCACCTCCCACGCCTACCACGCCACTAAGAACGCCTGCGGCTACGCCGATTACAATGAGAATGAGGATAGTGGAAAGTGACATTTTCATATGCTTTAGAAATCGTAGCCCAAAGAAACATAAAAACGAGCGGGATACACCACACCATCTTCCCAGCCCCAGCCCCAGTCAGCTTTTACAAAATAGCCCAGCATGCGGGTGCGAAGACCGAAGCCATAGCCCATCACGATAGGTTCCACCTGCGTGTTGATGGCCACACTGATGCTTCCTTGCTGAATGGTTTCAATGTTTAGGAAGTTTTCATCCGAGTATGGCGTGAGGCCGGTCCATGCTGTGCCGATATCCCCGAAACCGATAATCTGAAAATTGTTGAAGAAATCGGAGCGAATGGGCCTATTGAACAAATAGCGGAAAATGGGAACGCGCAGCTCGCTGTTGATGACCATAAAGGAATTCCCATTTCGGATGTTCTGCGCATGGCCGCGCATGTTGGTGGCCAAGGTCTGGAAGCCATAGTTCTGGCTAAAATCAATAGGCGTTGTATAGTCGTAGCGCGGCGAAAACCAGTTGTCCACCCCACCCATAAAATAGGCTAGTTTTTGGGTGCCGAAAGATGTTCCACCGGCCAGTCGATTGGCCCAGATGATGGTACGGTGTACACGAATATACTTTCTGAAATCGGCGCCAACGGTTATCATTTGGTAACCTTCGCTGTTCAGGTTTTGGTAAAATTCAGAGAATATTTTCCAGCGCGCACCGCGATATAGGTTGATGCCCATTTCGCGCGTATTGTCGTAGATCAGTTCCAACTTTACCGAAGTCCAATACTTGAAGAAATCGGGTCGTTGAAGCGTGATGATGTCTGTGGACATAACAATGTTGTGGTCGTAGCGCAACGAGCCGGTGCCTTTCAATGCCAGCACCTCGCTAAATGGGTATTTCAGACTGTAGGACGCCTCGTGTGTAATGGTTTTCAAAAGCGAAAAGGCCAAGTAGCTGCGCTGCGAGCGGCGGTGAAGCACCAGTTCTTTGTCGTAGCGCGATTTTATGTCGCGCAGCACAATGTAGAATTCGTTGTTCTCAAAGTCGAGTGAAATACGAAAAGCGCCCAAAATCTTGTAGTTCTCCATCAGATCGTCCAGGCTAATGGAAAACAAAGCGTTGAAAGAAGGATTGAGGAAAAGCGCACCACCGCCCGTAAACTGCTGGTAGCTATGGTTAATAAAACTGTTGTCGAACTGAGAGGTGAGTTCAGACGGGAAAAAGGCGGTTACAAAATTCCTTTGTTGCGGAAGCTTGAACGGCTTGATCAAAGGCTCGGTAGGTGGTAAAATTTCCTCCGGCGAGGCATTGGGTTCCGCTTCTTTTTTCTCCGGATCAGGCTTCTCGGGTTCATCCTTTAATTTATAGCGTTCGTTCAGTTCGGGCGAGAAGGTGTAATTGTTAATGTCAATTTCAAACTCTATGTCCTCCTCGATAGGCACACTTTTAAACTCCACCTCAAAGTTGCGCGGCACCACCTCTTCTTTGTCCTGATTCATCTTGCGGCCTTTTACCGCTTCCCACTCGGAGGCCAATAGGAATGGCTCTTCTTTCAAGTAGTAGCGCCCTTTAAAGTAAGTCACATACCCAATCTTTTCGCTTTGCACATTGATGTCGTGCTGCAGAATGTTGGTCTTAAAGTCGGTGATTGGATAATCTTCGTATAAGTATTTGTAGTGGGTGATGGTGTCCACATACGCCACCGCGCTATCCATGCGAACCATGTTGCGGTTTTGCGTTCCACTGCCGGCGCTCAGGTAGCTGAAATAGCCATAGTCGTAGCCTTTGGCTTCTATTTCATTCACAAAGTCCGTTTTGGTGATTTGTCTCAGGTGGGCGGCTTTCGACTCTATGTTGTACCAATACAAATCGAGATTTCCGCCAACATCCTTAATGCTATCGGGCACCTTAATATCGGTTATCGTCCTGTTTGAAGAGAAGACAATTTCCTTCATGCCATTGACAAATGTGGGATACAGGTCGTCGAAAATGTCGTTGGTGATTTGCTCGAAAGTATTGGACACAATATCATATAGGAAAATGTCGCTTTGCCCTTTTTTTACAGCGGACATCAGCAGCAGCCTCCCATCTTCCGAGTAGCTATAGTCCAGCACTTTATCAAATTGGTACAACGGCCGCGACTCCATTCGTTTTTTCTTCAGATCGTAGAACGAAATATGCACATAGCCCTCTGCCTCATAAATCATGGACAGTATCTGCCCGTTGGGGTGCCATGCCAACAGGGGGTGGCTTCTATCAAGATTCTGACTGATTCTGTGGCCGTCCGTGCGCACCGATTTTTGGCTCTTTTT
Organism: uncultured Cryomorphaceae bacterium; assembly: GCA_964490025.1. GTDB lineage: Bacteria > Bacteroidota > Bacteroidia > Flavobacteriales > ECT2AJA-044 > CAZBBV01. The sequence goes on from CAZBBV010000016.1 coordinate 7,690, forward strand.
CTTGGTGTCGTTGAGCATCACTTTATATCGGCCCAAATCGTATTGTACATAAGCAAAGTAGCGCCTTTCAGGAGAGAAGTTCAGCTCTTTGAACACAATTTCTTTCTTGCTCCTTTTCAGGGTGGTTCCGCCCATTTCGAGCCCTTTCACCTGGTTATATCGGGCTCCGTAATAGCGCATCCAATCGTCTAAAACGGTATTCAGGCCTGTTCCGAGCACAAACAAAAATCCGCTCTCTACATTTCTATTTATCAGGGTCATGTAGTTGATGTGCGGAATCACTTTCATGCCATAGGTGTTCACTATATAGTTCCACAACGAATGGCCGGCGTAGCGCGCATCACTACCGCTCAAGCGATTGAAGTTCTTAAATTTCTTCTGCAAAAATCCGTCGCGAACGGCGTTGTCAATCTCCACATTCCACGGGGTGGACAGGAACGAAACGAGCCCTTCGAGGTACCAATCGGGCAGATTGATGAGGGTGCTGCTGCGAACTGCTTCGCGGATGCTGCCTCCGTATATCATGTTTTCAAGCAACACTTGCGCGAGCCCTGCCCTTATTTGCTCCAGTAGTTTGTTGTGGTCTCCGTCGAAATAGACGAACATCTTGCTTCCTACCAATCGGGTAACACCTCCGCTATTATAGGCCTCGTCTGTGCTTATGTTCAGGTTGCTCTGCTTCAGGTCCGTGAGGCTGTTAAACACCAATATCTGTATTCGACTATCCATCTTATAGTCGAGATATTTCTCCATTTGCTTGAGGTTCTCTTCGGCCATGCGGGCGGTGTATTCGGCCACAGGCTTGCCTTTTTCATACAAATACACGTCGAAGCGATCGAAACGATAGTAGGACCAAAAGAACTTGTTGTATTGCACACGGTTCTTGCCAAACTGCTGCTGACTGCCATAATAGAACTGTGCACTTCCGAAAAAGGGCAGCAGAAACAAAAACAATAAGAGTAGCGATCGGCGCATGCTATGGTCCAGCTTTTAAGCGAAAAAGAAGTTAACGAAAGTACCTTTCTTAGCGTTAGGGAAAAAACTATAAACGAGCTTTTGTGCGTATTGTTGAAAGCAGAATTAGAATTGGAACATTACTTTAGCCCATCAAAGTCAGGAATATGAAAATACGCTTTACCATTTTCTTTTTGTCGATAGGCATGGCCATGGTTTTCGGCCAAGAATTCAAGTTTAGCCAAATAAAGGTGCCAATAGAAAAGGGTGGGCAAATGACGCTTAGGTCGGTGGTGGAAGACTGGTCGCCAAGTCTGCAGAATCTGGACATTCACCGACCAAAAAACCAGATGACCGACGAGGAGCTTCGCGAACTAAAAAAGCGATTTCATGAAAGAAAATCGAGCAATTCGCGCTCCTTTAACGATACAGCCTTGGTTCCCGCCATTGGTAAAAATTTCGGAGGCAACCCATACAACCAACGCGTACCGAACGACAACGACATGGCCATTTCCAATGATGGCATACTGGTAAGCGTGATCAACTCCACCATTTTCATTTACGATACCGAAGCCGACACCATGATGCAATTGGTGTCGCTGGCTGCCTTTGCGCAAAGCCTCGGCTACGAGCAGAGCAAATACGACCCACGGGTGTGCTATGATCCCATTCACGATCGTTTTATCGTGCTTTTCCTTAATGGCACCACCTACCAAACCAGCCAAGTGATTGTGGGCTTTTCGCAAACCAACGACCCCACCGGCGACTGGAACCTCTACGCCCTGCCAGGCAATCCGCTGAACAACGATACCTGGAGCGACTACCCCTACATAGCCGTGAGCACCAAAGATTTGTATATCAGCATCAATACTTTCTATAATGGCTCCAGCAACAACTCGGGCTATGTGGAAAGCACCTTTTGGCAAGTGGCACTCGACGACGGCTACAGCGGACAGACACTCACTACCGCCTACTATTCAAATCTCAGTTTTGCCAATAAAAACTTGTTCAATACCACCGCTGTGAAAGGAGGCTCTGAGCCATATGGTCCGGATATGTTCTTGCTGAGCAACAGAAACCTGGACACAATAAATGACACCGTGTTCCTTTTCCACGTAACCGACCATGTGAAAGGAAATCCGAATCTGGAGATGCATGTGCTGGTGTCCGACTTGCCTTATGGGCTGCCGCCCGAGGCGCGTCAGGCAGGCGTGCACCGTTTTGACACCAACGACAGCCGCGTGCTTGGGGCCTTTAAGCAAAACAACAAAATACAGTACGTGGCCAATTGTTTCGATCCGAATACCGGATTTTGCGCCATTTATCACGGAACCATTAGCGACCCCTACGTTAATCGCGAAATGACCGCCGTGCTCATAGGCGATAGCGTGCTCGATTTGGGTTATTCGAACATTTCCTATGCAGGGAAAAACGAATACAGCGACGCAGCCCTAATCAATTCCAACTACAGCTCGCCCACCGACTACTCAGGTTGTCTGGCCTTGATGTTTGACGGCAGCGCGTATAGCCCTTTGGTTCGTCTGGCCGAAGGCACTGGAACAGTAAATGTTTTGGCTGGCGGATACGAGCGCTGGGGCGATTATTCTGGAAGTCAGTTGCGATATAACCAACCAGGCGTAGTGTGGATGAGTGGCAGCTATGGTCGTTCGGGTTTTGGGCAGGGACCGGGCACATGGATTGGCGAATTCATCAGCCCTTTGGCCGACACCATTCCTTCTTCCGAGATACCGGACAGCCCAATATTTTTCCCCAATCCCTTTATCGACCTTTTCTCAGTGGAATTCTTTGTGGAAACGGCCACGGTGTTGCGCTTCGAACTCTACGACAACCTGGGAAAAAGAGTAGCCACCCTGATGGAAGAAAATGCCAAAGTGGGTAAGAATGTGTTTAGCTTCAATGTCCTAAACCTGGCCGTTGGCACTTACTACTTGCGAATTAGCTACACCGACGGCCGTGAATTTCACACCGCCAAAGTGATCAAGAATTAGTCGCGGTCAATCGTAGCCATTCGCGCTCCACTTCCTCGCTATCCCACTTTGCCTCAATATCCGGCATGGCCATTATTTCAGCCATTATTTTGTCCTGCCGCTGGCCTTCGTTCCATGCTTCGTGGTAGGGAATGTGGCTAAAAGTGACCATGCTGTATAAGGGCATCCAGCGTTCAGGATATTTGGTAAAAAATTTCCCTTCTATCTTCTTTTGTAAAAGGAATTTCGGATCGCCGGTTAGGTCGCGCATTTCTACAAAATTGCGCATGGCCAACGCCGCAATGGCATCTCCGGCAGGTTTGCGCTGGATTTGGAATTCGTCCAAAACTCTCTCCCAATCATCTCCGTATTGTTCCATTAGGCCGTTGAGGGCGGTGCAATCTTCAAAACCGGCATTCATGCCCTGGCCGTAGAAAGGAACAATGGCATGCGCCGCGTCGCCAATCAGGCAGCTATTGCCGCGCACCCAGGGAAAGCAGCGAATAATGACCAAAGAAGCCGTGGGATTTGTATTGAAATCCTCCAGCAATGTGGGCATCATGGGCACCGCATCCGGGAAGTAGGTGTTGAAAAAGTGGAGCACCGCCTTGTCGTCTGAGAGCATATCAAATCCCGGAGTGCCCTCGTAGCCCAGGAAAAGCGTGCAAGTGAAACTGCCGTCGGGGTTGGGCAGAGCAATCATCATAAAATTGCCACGCGGCCAGATGTGGAGTGCATTTTTCTCCAGGCGGTGTGTGCCGTCTGCATTGGCCGGAATATTTAGTTCCTTATAGCCATGCTCTATGTATTCCTGCTGATAGTTGAAACGATCTTGTCGCTGCATGGCCGCGCGCACCGCCGAAAAGGCGCCATCAGCACCAAAAAGCAGATCGGATGAAACGGTGGTCAACTCCCCCGCTCTATTCTCGAAGGTGGCTTCGCCTTCCTCCAGTTTTACCTCAGCGCAGCGCTGCTCAAAATGGATCTTCACACCTTCGCGTTCGGCAAGGGTCATCAGTGTTTGGTTCAATCCGCCGCGACTCACCGAGTAGATGGCCTGCCCTTCTTTTCCGTAAGCTTGTTCGGTGAGCGTACCATCCACCGCGTGCATCACCCGCTTATACATAGGTATGGCCTCTTTCAGTATCTCGTCTTTGATGCCTACGCCCTCTAAAGCCCGCCATCCACGGTCGCTTAGCGCTAAGTTTATTGACTTTCCGGCAGACATGTGTGCACGGCGCATATCAGGACGTCTTTCGAAAATCTCCACTTTGTGTCCTTTTTTCGCCAAATAAATGGCCAACAAAGAGCCCACCAAACCTGCTCCTGCTATACTTACTTTGATTGCATTATTCTATTCTTTATTTCAATTCTTTAAGGGCCTCGTCCAATATGCATCCGAATCTGTACACATCTTCAAACGAAACATAGAGCGGAGCCGGAGCCATTCGGATAACATTGGGCTCGCGCCAGTCGGCAATAACTCCTTTTTCCATTAAAATGTTGAAGAGGCTTTTATCGTATCCATGTAGGAACACGCTCAACTGGGCTCCTCGGTGTTTCTTTTCGCGGGGGGTAATTATTTCGAAAGCAGCGCCGTGCTTAGCGCCAATGGTATCGATCACAAACTCTAAGTAGGCAGTCAGCTCATCCCTTTTTTTGAAAAGCTGCGGCAGCGAAACCTTGTCGAACACGTCCAAGGCAGCACGGTGAGGCGCCATAGCAAAAACGGGTGCGTTGCTCAGCTGCCAGGCCTCTGCCGTGGGCATGGGCACAAACTGCGGCTCCATTAAGAAACGGCGGGTTTTGTCGTGCCCCCACCATCCCTCGAAGCGCGGTATATCCGACAAGCCATGGTGCCTTTCGTGGATATAAACTCCCGAAACGGAGCCGGGACCGCTGTTCAAGTATTTATAGGAGCACCAAGCGGCAAAATCGACGCCCCAATCGTGGAGCGCCAATTCTATATTTCCGGCGGCATGGGCCAAATCGAAACCCACCATTATTCCATATTTCTTGGCATGGGCCGTTATGGCAGGCATATCCATGCGCTGGCCGGTGTAGTAGTTCACGCCACCAATCATTACCAGCGCTATTTCGTCTGCATGACGGTCAATGGTGCTAAGTATATCCTCCAATCGCAGGTGATGCTCACCGCTGCGAGGCGCTAGCTCAATGAGTCCATCTTCGGGTGCTATGCCGTGGAAACGCAATTGCGAAGCCAAGGCATACTGGTCGGACGGAAAGGCCTTTTGTTCGCACAATATTTTAACGCGCTTTCCTTCTGGTCGGTAGAAGCTAACGAGCAGCAGGTGCAGATTGGGCGTGAGACCGTTCATGGCCACCACCTCTGTAGGTTTTGCACCCACCAGTCGAGCCAGCGATTGAGCAAAAAACTCGTGATAAGCCACCCAAGGCCTTCGCGCGCGGAAATGTCCTTCCACGCCGTGTGTGCCCCAATCTTCCATTTCTTCGTCGAGGTAGGTTTTCACGGCCTTGGGCATCAGGCCTAAGCTATTGCCCGTGAGGTACACCACCGGACGTCCATTGTGTTGCGGAAACACAAACTCGGAACGAAAAGCCCGAATGGGGTCTTCAGCATCCATTTTTTTAGCAAAATCAAAACTGAAATTGAAGCGCATGCCCAAATGATTAGGCTTCAAAAATAGAAAAGCAAA
>CAZBBV010000017.1:0-13124 GCA_964490025.1 uncultured Cryomorphaceae bacterium
ACTGAAATTGGCGGAATCGTCAATCAGAGGAACGACCTCTGCCACGTTGGACATAGCCCTCAGTTTTTCTACATTTTCGTCGGTTAGCAAAAAGATGAAATCCGTTTGGCTTCGTTGTCCACCTTCGGTGATGTCCAGCTCTTGCAGCGTTTTTTCATTAAAGCCCACGCCATTCGTCCGAACGATATAGCTGTACTGGTCTTTCGCACGGCTGGGTAATTGCACTTTTTCGCCATTCACATACAGCTCTCTGTTCACCACTTTTAGGCTATCGCCGGCAATGGCCACGCAGCGCTTGATGTAGTTGGTACGTTTGTCCACCGGAAGTTCGGTGTCCATGGGGTAATTGAACACCACAATGTCGTTGCGCTTCACTGAGTTGAAGCCCGGCAAACGGCGGTATTGAAACTGAATCCAAGGTAAAAAGCTTGGAATGTTGGTCAGCGGAATGGTGTTGTGCACCAATGGAATAGTGATCGGAGTAACAGGCAAGCGCGGACCATAATTCACTTTGCTCACAAAAAGAAAATCGCCCACCATCATGCTCTTTTCCATGGAGGAGGTAGGGATGGTGTAGGCCTCAATGGTAAATGTGCGAATAACCGTGGCGGCAACTACCGCAAAAATGATGGCTTCCACAGTGTCGCGCCCACCGCTTTTGTCGCCGCGTTTGGTGGCGCCATGGTATTTGAGTTTTTCATCAAAGGCAACTACAGGTAGGTAAAGACCTAAGGTGAATATGCCCAACAGGAAGTCGCTCATGTTGCGTTTTCCGAACACCTGCAGGCTTTCCACGATCAATACCAAGAGCATTACCGGGCCAACTATGGGCGTGTAGAGCAACAGGATCCACCACCATGGGCGTTGAATCATTTTTAAAATGAGCAAATCGCCATAAAAAGGGACCAAAGCCATTACCGGCGAAACGCCTGTTTTCTTTAGCAACAGGCCGAAGGCCACAAAGCGATAAAGCTGAATGATGATGAAGGCAAAAAAGAAAAAGCTCCAATCCATGGTTATAATTTTAATAGGTCGTTCATACTGTTCAATCCGCTGTGTCCGGGAAGCCATTCTGCCGCCAGCACCGCACCCAAAGCAAAACCTTTTCGGCTAAAAGCCACGTGCGAAAGCGTAATTCTATCAACATCACTGTCGTAATTCACATGATGTGTTCCCGGTACTTCGTCTTCGCGGATGGAACGGATGATCAATTCTTCTGTTGTTTCGGAAATGTTAAGAGACCAGCTTTTCAGATGAGGAAAATTTTCGATTATTCCTTCGGCAAGCGTAATGGCCGTGCCACTGGGCGCGTCCTTCTTGTGAATGTGGTGAATTTCTTCTATCGAAGGCTTGTATTGGCCTGAGCGGGCCAGCATGTCGGCCAATATATTATTGAAATGAAACATGATGTTTACACCCAAGCTAAAATTGGAAGCCCAAAACAAAGCGCCATTTTCTTTGGCAAGCAGCTCGCGCATTTCGGGCATGCGTTCTGTCCATCCGGTAGTGCCACTTACCACCGGAATACCGGCCTGTAGGCATCTTGTTATGTTTTCGAAAGCCGATTCCGGATGGGTAAATTCAATGCATACGTCGGTAGTCGATTTCGTGATGCTTTGCCATAAAGCGGAATTCGTGGAATCAATTACCGAAACGATTTCATGACCGCGCTCTTTCGCAATGGCTTCTATTTCTTTGCCCATTTTGCCATAACCGATCAGTGCAATTCTCATAGAGGTGTGATTATTCTAGGGCGGGCAAATTACAATTTCAAGGTCAACGAAAGTCCGGTCACATAGCCTAATCTAGGATCGGTGTAAAAGCTCGGGCGAAACTGCATGCTAAGGTCGTCTGACACGTCGAAACCAAATAAGTGGGCATCTACGCTAGCATCAATAATGTTTATGGCATAAACGAGGACCGTCAAGATGAATGAAAAATCCCTGTTTCGGTGATGGTAATCGGATAGGGTCAAAAGGTTATCGTCCGAATACTGCGGAAAAGGATCGTTGAGCGTGTCGCCATTTTGGCGATCGAAATAGGTCTGTTTGTACAGTTGATACTGCTTGTTGTTGTCAATGATAAAAAAAGTAGTAGTGCCCAAAGCCGCGTAGATCAAAGGAATTTTCCAATAGCGGTGGTTGTAGGCTTGGCCCAGGCCCGGCAGCATGGTCGATTGCCACGCGGCCCATTTGGCTGAGTGGTTCAAGCTATCAAACTGTTCGGCCTCAGGACTCATTTGCGCAGCGCTTGTAAGCGGGACGAGCAGTCCCAAACACAAGATGATATGTGCAATGTACTTCAAGCAGGGGTTTATTGGTCCAGCATTTTACGGATGCGCTCCAGTTCATGATCGGAGTTGAAGGTGATGACCACCTTGCCGCGTCCGTATCTGTTTCGCTCTATGTTCACTTTGGTTTCGAAGCGCTCGCTTAGTTTTTCACGCAAACGCTGCATTTCGAAAGGAAGTGTGTTGGCAGCCAGTGGTTTTTGGTCGGCATTCACAAAGCGCACCATCTGCTCCAGTTGTCTTACAGAAAGTTGCTTGGCAATGGTTTGTTCGTACAGCTCCAGTTGTTTCTTTTCGTCCTCCACGCTCACCAAGGTGCGGGCATGTCCCATGGAAATCATGTCGTCGCGCAAGCCGGCCTGAATAATGGGAGGTAGCTTGAGCAGGCGCAGGTAGTTGGTCACCGTGCTGCGGTCCTTGCCCACGCGCAGGCTCATTTCTTCTTGTGTAAGGTTGCATTCTTCAATGAGGCGCTGGTAGGTTAGGGCCACTTCTATCGAATCCAAGTCTTGACGCTGAATGTTTTCTACCAAAGCCATTTCGAGCACCTCTGTATCGTTGGCCATCCGGATGTAGGCAGGCACTTCTTCAATTCCCGAAAGCAATGCCGCGCGGTATCGCCTTTCTCCGCTAATGAGCTGAAAATTCCCTTCCTCCATTCGACGCACGGTTAGTGGCTGAATGATGCCCAACTGGCGGATGGACTGGGCCAATTCTTCCAATTGCTCTTTGGCAAATTTGGTGCGGGGTTGAAATGGATTTACCTCAATGCGTGTAAGTGGCAGCATGGCTATGCTTCCCAGTATTTCCTTTTGTTTTTGCGGATTGGTCAGTATTTCACCCGAAGGGTCGTTCAGTAGGGCCGAGAGTCCACGGCCCATTGCAGGTCTTTTTCCGGTCATGTTTATCCTTCTGCCTTTTCAGCCTTTTCGGTCTGGTTAACAGGGCTTGTTTCGTTGTGGTTAATAATTTCTTCGGCCAGGCTCAGGTAATTTACGGCGCCTTTGCTTCCCGCGTCGTAGGTAATGATGGTTTCGCCAAAGCTAGGTGCTTCGCTCAGGCGCACATTGCGTTGGATGATGGTGTCGAATACCATTTGCTGGAAGTGCACTTTTACCTCCTCCATCACCTGATTGGATAAGCGAAGTCGGCTATCGAACATAGTCAACAACAAGCCTTCAATATCCAAATCGGGGTTGTGCAGGTTTTGAATGCTTTTGATGGTATTGAGCAGTTTTCCAAGGCCTTCAAGGGCAAAATATTCGCATTGAATGGGTATGATAACCGAATCGGCGGCTGTCAATGCGTTCACTGTGATAAGCCCTAAAGAAGGCGCGCAATCCAGAATAATGTAGTCGTACTGGTCTTTCACCTCCATCAATGCACTTTTGAGCATTTGTTCGCGGTTTTCCTTGTCCACCAGTTCTATTTCCACCGCTACCAGGTCGAGGTGAGCGGCAATGAGGCTCACATTCGGACTTTGGGTTTGCAACACCGCGTCTGCGGCATTGGTCTCATGGATAATGACTTGGTAAGTGCCCACCAGCGAATTCTTTGGGTCGAAGCCAAAAGCCGAGGTGGCATTGGCCTGCGGATCTGCATCTACCAACAGCACTTTCTTTTCAAAAACCCCAAGGCATGCCGCCAGGTTTACTGCCGTAGTGGTCTTTCCCACGCCTCCTTTTTGGTTAGCAATTGCTATTATTTTTCCCATAGTTTCTGAGCTGAATTGAGCGGTTTTTTCACTGCTTGTCTGACCGACAAAAGTATTGGAAAGGTACAACTAATGGAAGGCCGACACATTGCCCGATAATCGAATTTTTTAACAAGTTTCGAAGCATTCTCCCTATTTCCACGCCCAAAGAATTCATTCCTAAGGAACAACGCAGAGTTAGAAAACATTTTTTTACCTTTCTCGAAACTTAAACCTATGCTCTCCCTCCTCCTCAACTCCGAAATAGTGGTAGATGGTTTTTTCAACCATTACCTCGTCATCCAAGTTTTTGTCGCACTTTTTGTCGCTATTCTTTTCATGGAAACAGGACTGGACAAGATTTTCGACTGGAAAGGAAACATGGAATTCATGAACAACCACTTCAGCGACACCGGCCTCCGCGACATGGTGCCGTTCATGCTGGGTTTTGTAACCTTGATTGAACTCGCCGCAGGTCTTCTCTCCTTGTTGGGGGTGGTTTATCTCATCTTTTATGGCGACAATTCAATAGCGTTTTACGGAGTAGCCACCGGAGCAGCTGCAATTCTCATGTTGTTTTTCGGGCAGCGCATTGCCAAAGACTATGCAGGAGCAAGCACCCTTGCGGTCTATTTTATTCTTTGCCTCATTGGCTTGTTCATGCTCAAATACTGAAAACACATCCAAGATTGACATGAACATGCAGCGCCCAATTTATTTTCTTGTAGGAATTCTTTCGTTAAATCTTTGTTTCGGCCAGGCGTCCGATTACGAGCGATCGATTATTGCTTTTCAGGATAGCATGAACAACTACGAGAAGAATCCGGAAACAACCCAAATATTGGAGGAAGAGTTTGCCGATTTTCACCGCTTGGAATTCTTCGATATAGACCAGAAGTATTGCGTGAAGGCCAATTTTCAGAAATTGGATTCCACCCGCACTTTTAGACTCACTTATTCCAACGATCCTGATGTACCGGTGTATACCACCTTTGGGGTGCTCGATTTTGATATAGACGGCTTTCATTTCCACCTATTTGTCTACCAGAACTCTGCTTGGAAAGACCTGCCGCACTACAACCACATACTTTTTCTTCCCTTCAAAGATTGGACAAACGGAAACGAAAGCTATGGTGGCGGTCGATTCCTGGATATTCGCTTTTATGATGACGAAGACTTTGTGATTATAGATTTCAACAAGTCGTACAACCCTCCTTGTGCCTATAACTATTACATGGCTTGCCCCCTTATTCCCGATAGCAACCACTTGGAGTGCGAGATTCCGGTGGGGATCAAAACCTACTAAAAGAAAAAACCCTCCGACCGGTGGGTCAAAGGGTTTCTCAGGTTTAGGTATTAAAAAATCAAAAATCAGATGTCTTCAAAATCCACATCTGTAAACTTATTTTCTTCTTTGCCTTCCTTGTCTTCGCTCACAGCTGCCGGAGCTTCATAATCAGAGATCACATCTTCACCTCTCTCCTTGAATATAAAATCAATGGCATCTTTCAGGTGGTCGGAGAATTCGTGAAAGTCTTCTTTGTATAGGTAAATCTTGTGTTTCTTGTAGTGCGAAGATCCGTCTTCGTTGGTGAATTTTTTACTCTCGGTGATGGTGAGGTAAAAGTCGTCTGCCTTGGTGGAGCGTACGTCGAAGAAATAAGTTCTTCTTCCGGCGCGCATTACTTTTGAATGAATTTCCTCTTGCTCGTTTCTCTCTCTGTCTTCCATACTTTGCTTAATAATTTGGTTCAGGTTATGAGCAAATCTATAAAAAACTTGATATCGCCAACTTGTGCCGCGAAAACTTAGTAGGACATGGAAATGGAACGAATATTAGGCAATGGGCGCCGAAAACTCTTTTTCCAATTGTTGCTTGCGGTATAGTTCGGCGTAGTAGCCGCGTTTCTCGATTAGGCTTTCGTGCGAGCCCCGCTCTATCACAGCGCCTTTGCTCAACACAATGATTTCGTCGCAATGTTTTATTGAAGAAATGCGGTGGCTGATGATGAGCGTCGTCTTCTTCTCCATCACACGCTTTAGGTTGTTCAAAATGTTTTCCTCGGTTTGCGTATCCACAGCGCTCAGGCAGTCGTCCAGCATCAATATCTTCGGGTTGCGCATTAAGGCGCGCGCAATGCTCACCCGTTGCTTTTGCCCACCGGATAAGGTGATTCCGCGCTCTCCCACCCGTGTGTCCAATCCTTCCTTAAAGCTGAGAATGTTTTCTAAAATATCGGCATCCGCGGCGGCTTGCTTCACATCTTTCAGCTCACCCTGGTCCACACCGAATGAAATGTTGTTTTGAATGCTGTCCGAAAATAGAAACCCTTCCTGAGGCACGTAGCCAATATTTTCCCGCAGCACGTTTAGGTTTATCGTGCGAATGTCCTTACCATCAACCAGCACTCTTCCGGCGCTAACGTCGTAAAGTCTTCCAATAAGGTGTGCTGCAGTGCTCTTGCCGCTGCCGGTTTTGCCAACTATAGCCAGTGATTTGCCTGGTTTTAAATCGAAGGACACGTTTTTCAAAGCTTGAATGCCACTATCGGGATACACAAAATCCACTTCTTCGAAAGTAATTCGGCCTTCCAATTCGAAGTTCTCTTCCGTCGGATTTTCAATTTCTGGAGTAATTTTCAGGAACTCATTGATCCGCCTTTGCGAAGCCTCAGCGCTTTGCACAATGGAGGTGACCCAACCAAGCGAAGCCACGGGCCAGGTGAGCATGTTCACGTAAATAACAAACTCGGCTATGTTCCCGGTGGTTATTTCACCTCGCAAGGCCAAGATTCCACCTATGTAAATAGTGAGTAGTGTAGACATGCCAATAAGAAGAATCATGAGCGGAAAGAACAGGGCATTGACCTTAACCAAAGACAGCGAGCGCTTTTTGTATTCTTCCGAATCTACCTGCATTTTGCTCTTTATACGGCTTTCTTGTATGTAGGCCTTCACCACCCGAATACCTGAAAAGGTTTCTTGAGCGAGGGTAGAAATGTTGCTCAACTGCTCTTGTACTCTTTCGCTGCGTTGGTTGATGATGTTGCTCACATAATAGATTGCCACCGAAAGTACCGGCAAGGGCAGCAGGGCATATAAAGTAAGCTCTACATTGATAGAAAGCATAACCGCCACCACCAGTATAATTTGAGAAACTACGCTTATGGTGTACATCACCGCAGGGCCCAGATACATGCGCACACGGCTCACATCTTCACTGATGCGGTTCATCAGATCGCCGGTTTTGTTCCTATTGTAAAAGGCTATGCTCAGAGATTGATACTGCTTGTATACTTCATTTTTCAAATCGAACTCAATGAGGCGGGACATGACAATGATGGTTTGCCGCATGAAAAACATAAACACACCTCTGGCCAACGACATGGCTATGATCAGCATTCCATATTTGAGCAGGGTAAATTTGAGATCGCTTATCTGCAGGGCGCTTTGCAAACTCTGAAAATCTTCTATTGCCTTGGTTACTGTGTCGAATCCCTGACGCACATACACCGCCGGAAAAATGGAAAATACATTGGAAATAATGACAAAAATGGTCCCTAAAATGAAGCGTCCACGGTACTTATAGAAGTATTTGTTTAAGAAGAAAAGTTCTTTCATGCATCAAGTGCTGCCTTTGCAGGAGCATTTATTTGGGTTACTTTTGCGAGCGTTTTTCGGCCTGCCGGATTACCATAACAAAGCTTTCGGAATAAAGATTTCCGAAGGACGACAAAAATAACAGACACCGATATAGAAATGGAAAATAAACTCACTGTTTTTGAAGGAATGACCGCTATGGGGCATGAGGAGGTGGTCTTTTGCCATGATGCCGAAACCGGACTGAAAGCCATTATTGCCATACATAGCACTGTATTGGGCCCCGCTTTGGGCGGCACCCGCATGTGGGCCTATCAGGATGAGGCCGAAGCTGTTCGCGACGTATTGCGCCTTTCGCGCGGCATGACCTTCAAAGCCTCAGTTGCCGGATTGAATTTGGGCGGAGGAAAAGCAGTAATAATTGGTGATGCCACCAAGGAAAAGACAGACGCCTTGATGTATCGTTTCGGAAAGTTTGTGAACACTTTAGGCGGAAAATACATAACTGCCGAAGATGTGGGCATGACCACCCACGACATGGAAGTAGTAAAATCGGCCACCGACCATGTAACCGGCATCCCCGAACACATGGGTGGAAGCGGAAACCCCTCGCCTGTTACGGCTTTTGGCACATATATGGGCATGAAAGCAGCCTCTAATTTCAAGTGGGGCAGCGATTCGTTGGCGGGAAAGAAAGTAGTAGTGCAAGGTGTAGGTGCCGTGGGCCAAAGCCTTGTGAAACACCTGGTTGAAGAAGGTGCTGTAGTGACTGTAAACGACATCAATGAAACCAGACTGCAAGCTATTTCTGAAAAATTTGGCGTGAAAACCATTGTAGGCGACGCCGTTTATGATGTGGATATGGACATATACGCCCCTTGCGCCTTGGGTGCTACCGTAAACAGCCGCACGCTTTCGCGCTTAAAATGCAGCATCATTGCTGGTGCGGCAAACAACCAATTGGCTGATGAGCATATTCACGGACAAGAGGTGATGAAGAGAGGGATAATCTACGCGCCTGACTTTGTGATCAATGCCGGAGGACTGATCAATGTGAACTCAGAAATAGAGCACTATGGACGTGAAGAAGCGCTGCGCCGCACCGAACATATTTACAATGTTACCCTCGAAATATTGAACCTGAGCAAATCAGAAAACATAACCACACACGAAGCGGCACTAAAATTAGCACAACGCCGAATTGATGAAGCCAGAAAAAAAGCCTGATCTTCGCGACTTCTTAAAACAACTAAAAGTTCTTTCCCATGCTCAATCGCAGATTTATTCGAATCAAAGTTCTACAAGCGCTCTATGCCTTTTACAGCCGACAGGATGAAATAGGAAAAGCAGAGAAAGAGCTGACCGATAGCTTTACTCGTATATACGACTTGTATCTGCTCATGATGTATTCCATGGTAGAAATTCGTGAGTTTGCCCTTCAGAATATTGAGGATGGAAAGAAGAAACGCCTACCAAGCGCAGCCGACCTGAACCCAAACCTGCGATTTGTAGAAAATTCTTTCCTAAAAGGCCTTTTCGACTTCGACACCCTGCGCTACGAGGTAGAAAAACGCAAGCTGGGATGGGGCGACCAACGAGAGTTGCTGCGAACCATTTGGCGAGAATTTAAGCTGACGGATGACTACCAGAAGTATATGGAGAAAACCAAAGGCGAAGAGCTTGAGGATTTAATAGTAGTCACCAAATTGTATGCGGAGCATGTTGCAGTAAATGAAAGCCTGCACGACTACCTTGAGGAGCGCTCCATGCACTGGATCACCGATTTGGCGCATATCAACTCAACAATCGTAAAGAATATTGAAAGCTCTTTTGAAAAGAAAAAGATAGAATTGGAGCCTTTGTTCCGAGATGTGGACGATCGCGACTTTGGCGTCGCCCTTTTGCGCAAAACAGCCAACCACGACGGCCATTTCGAGAAAATGATCATTGAAAAAACCCACAATTGGGACAAAGACCGCATTGCCATGATGGACATGATCATCATGAAAATGGCGCTCGCCGAACTTTTGTACATGGAAACCGTTCCGGTAAAAGTGACCCTGAACGAGTACATAGAGCTTTCAAAGCAATTTAGTACCAAGAAAAGCAAGGAGTTTGTGAATGGTGTATTGGATAAAATGGTAGTAGAACTGAAAGCCTCCGGCGATATCCGAAAAGTGGGTAGAGGATTAATAGATTAAATAGATATTTGTGCAAACTAAAAATCAAGTAGTAAAATGAAGAAAGCCTTTTTAGTATTAGCAGCAGGATCGTTCCTGTGGGTGGCTTGCGACAATGCAGCCAGCAAAATTAAAGATGAAAACCGCAATGTGACCTCCAATGAGATGACCACCCCGGCACCCATTGAAGCGCCTCAGCCACAGCCCGAGCCTACACCGGAAGTGACCGTAGAAAGCGTGGATAGCGAGAACATGCCTGAGTTTAAGTTTGCCAAGGAAGAACACAACTTTGGTAAAATCAAGCAAGGAGATAAAGTAAAAACGGTATTTACCTTCATCAACGTAGGTAAAGGACCACTAATCATTACGGACGCTAAAGGAAGCTGCGGATGCACAGTTCCGCGCTTTCCGGGTGAGCCAATTGCTCCGGGAGGAAAAGGAGAAATTGAAGTGGAGTTTGACAGTGCAGGCAAGAGCGGCGTGCAGTCGAAAACTGTATCAATTACGGCCAATACTGTTCCCAATACGAAGATTTTAACCATTACAGCGGATATAGCTGCGCCTGAAGCGGCACAAAACCAATAATCATTATGACACTAAACCTAATTCTTCAAGCAGGCGGCGGAATGGCTTCATTCCTTCCTTTTCTGCTCATTATAGTAGTATTCTATTTTTTTATGATTCGTCCGCAGATGAAGCGGCAGAAACAAGAGAAAGTGTTTCGCGACTCCATTTCGAAAAACGCCAAGGTGGTAACCACCGGAGGCATGCATGGCAAAGTGGTGGAAATAGATGACACCTCAGTAGTGCTCGAAGTGCAAACCGGCATCCGCATAAGGATGGAAAAGAGCGCCATTTCGAAAGAACTGAGTGCGCAATACGAGAACAAGAAAGAAGACTAATCAGAAAAGCGGGCTTAGGCTCGCTTTTTTTATGTCAATAAAAAACTACATATCGGAATGGTTGCCCAAGAAGGGCGCCTTCGCAGTATTTATAGTCTGCTTTGTTGTAGCAGCCTTGTTTTGGTTGCTTAAAAATCTGTCGGCCACATTTGGCCATACCATTTCGGTTCCTATTCAATTGGTCAATTATCCTGACGACTGGATAGTGTACGGACCTGAGAAGAGTGAAATAGACCTGAATGTGAGAGGGCGTGGTTTTCAGCTCGTTCAGTGGAATGGCTTTCATGCCGATCCCTTTGAGATAGACCTTTCTCTGGCTAAATTTCCCAAAAAGCAAGGCGAGGCGGCCTATTTGCTTTCAAACCAATTGCTAGCTTCGCTTCATAGCTACCTAGGCAACAAGCTGGAATGGGACGGCGTGCTTCCCGACACCTTGTTTTTTATAGTAGATAAAAGGAAGGAGAAAAGGGTGGCAGTCAATTTTAATGGCAGCATGAGCCCTGATCAGGAGGGATTGGTGGTGAGTCATTCGCTTTCGCCGAAGTATGTGCAGATAAGTGGCCCCTCAGGCGCGCTGGAGAAAATAGACGCTGTTTCGACCATTGAAGCGCATTTCGAACTTTTACACAACGACCTTTCGACCATGCTTTCGCTTACCGTTCCCGGCTGCGATTCCTGCGTTCTGACGCCCAATCAAGTTGAATTGAAAATTTCGTTGGAGAAACTACCTTCAGAAGAACTACCTTCGGAAGAATGATTACCGTTGGACTTACCGGAGGAATTGGCAGTGGAAAAACCACCGTGGCCGCGGTGTTTCAATCGCTCGGTGTTCCGGTTTTCAATTCGGATGAAGAGGCTAAAGCTTGTTACACAGACGACAGCGAACTAAGAGCGGCAGTGGAGGAGCATTTTGGCCACGAAATATTTAACGAACATGGAGTGCTACATACCGAGATTTTAGCCTCACGTGTTTTCAGCAATGAAGCCCAACTGCGCTTGCTCAACAGTTTGGTGCATCCCGCTGTAGGCAGAAGGTTTAATGCGTGGAGGCTGAAACAAAATTCTTCCATAGTGATTAAAGAGGCAGCCATACTTTTTGAGTCGGGCGCCAATCATCAAACGGATTACAATATATTGGTTTCTGCCCCGGTGGAGCTGCGCATTGAACGCATTGTAAAAAGAAACGGCTGGCCAAAGGAGGAAATATTGAAGCGTATGAGCCGGCAATGGCCAGAAGAAAAAATTCGTTCACTTTGCGATTACGAAATTGTGAACGACGGAAGGCTCATCCTTCCTCAAATAGTAAAAGTGCATGAAGATATTCTCCGCAGCGCAAATTCGTGAAGCCGATCGCCTGACCATAGCGCGAGAGCCCATTGCCTCCATTGACCTGATGGAGCGCGCGGCAGCTGCTGTTTTCAGGGAGCTGGAATTTCTCTATCCCGTTTCCAGTGCTTTTGCCATTTTCTGCGGACCGGGAAACAACGGCGGCGACGGACTGGCGCTAGCCCGAATGCTTAAAAACAGAGGCAATGTTGTTCAAGTTTTTGTCTCCAAATTTGGTAGCGAAGGCTCAAAGGATTTCCACACAAACCTGGAGCATTGGAAAGCCTTGGAAAATTATACCGAGATAAGCGCTGCAACAGATTTTCCACAGCTATCGCCTGAACTCATTATTGTAGATGCCCTATTCGGAACCGGCTTGAGCCGACCTTTGGAAGGCTTGGCGGCGGCATTGGTTCAACACCTTAATCGACTTCCAAACTTCAAGATTTCTATTGACCTGCCCAGCGGTTTATTGGCTGAGTTTAATGCAGGAAATTCGCTTGAGAACATTTTGCACGCCAATGTCACACTCACTTTTCAATGGCCCAAGCTCGCCTTTATGTTCGCCGATTTTGGCAATGCCGTCGGCGAGTTTATTGTGTTAAACATTGGCCTTTGGCCGGATTTTGAAGAAAACACGGCCTCATCCAACCATTTTTTAACGGCTGAGCTAATAGATCCGCTTATTAAGAAAAGGAAGAAGTTTTCGCATAAGAACAGCTATGGCCACACCGCCATCTTTGGCGGAAGCCGAGGGAAGATGGGCGCTGCAGTCCTGAGCGCAAAAGCCGCTCTACGCAGCGGTGCCGGACTGGTCACTACGGTTATGCCTTTCAGCGGATATCCCGTTATTCAAGGGGCTGCTCCAGAGGTGATGTGCATTCCCGGCGAATTGGAGGATCATTTGTATTCGGGTGATTTTGTCAGCGGTTTTTCGGCAGTTGCAATAGGTCCGGGACTTGGCCGCCATCCGGAAACGGAGCAATTGGTAAAGCTCGCAATTCAGTCGTCTTCTCAGCCTATGGTGCTCGACGCAGACGCCCTGAATGCATTGGCCGAGAATCCGACTTGGTTGGCCTTTTTGCCAAAAATGAGCATCCTTACACCGCATCCCGGTGAGTTTGACCGCCTTG
>CAZBBV010000018.1:0-13105 GCA_964490025.1 uncultured Cryomorphaceae bacterium
AAAAAGGGGGTTGTGCAACGGCTACGCCTGTTATAGCCAGTTGATCTCATTCTGTCGTCAATGTTCTTAGCACTTTAAGTCTTTCCAAGTATTGTTTTTTGTCAAACGTAAATGGTCCAATTTCTTTATAGTCAGTCAAGTCGGGTTCTGAATAATTATTTTCATAACCAAAGTCTTTCCAAATTACGTTTTTCTCTGTCACTTCTATTTTTGCGGTTATTGCACCGCAACCAATGTCGCCACACTCAGGACAAACATAAAAACAAGTCCGCCCACTTTCTAATTCAGGTTTTGTAAGTCCTAAAAACTCGTGTATTTGTTTGTTCTCGTATTCCTTGTTGTCTGTCCAACCGAAAGCCCCAATTAAGTCAAAGTCTGGTAGTCCAAAAAGTTGTCCGAGAGATTGTCCAGAAACAATAAAGTCAATATATTTTCTATCAGCTTTTGTCGAGCCATTTTTGAAAGTTTCACCTTTTCTATGTCCGTTTCCGAATGTTAGTGTGTCCATTTACATTTGGCTGTAATTTGTTTATTTGCGCTACTCCGTAGCGCCAATCCACCCAAATATAGGCAGATTGGCGCAATGCCAATGCATAACGCAACTATGCGATTTATCCTTACAGGCTGTAGCGCCTTACTGTATCACCACCCTTTCCGTCTTCGTTCCTTTTTCGGAAGTAAACTGAAACAGGTAGCTGCCTGCCGAAAGGCCGGTCAGGTCAATGGTCTGCTCTCTGTCATGAAGCGCTATGGGCGCGCCAATGCTTCTGCCCGATACATCCATGATCTGCACTTCTGCGTGTGGCATTCCTTCCGGCAATCGAATGAAAAGCTTGTCCACTGCCGGGTTGGGATACAAAGCCAAACCCTCCCATGCGGCTTCTTCAATGCCAATGCCCACACCGAAAACGGATATGGTAACTGAGTTAGAGTCCAAACCGCAATCCGACATTACGGCGCAAGACACCGCGTAGTTGCCATTCGCGCTGTAGGTATGGCTGGGATTGTTTTGGGTGGAAGTGGTTCCGTCGCCAAAATACCAGGTTACACCCGTCATTCCTGCCGGGTTGCTGAGTATGAAGTTATAAGTTCCCCCGGCTCCTGTCCATGAGAAAGAGAAGTCCGCGCTGGCATAAGCATCTATTTGTACGTTTTGTACGTAGGTATTCGCTCCTCCACCATTTTGCACAAGCAGCGACACAGATTTACTTCCGGGAAAGGTGTAATACACCTGATGGGGCCCTGCAGTGGTGGAGGTAGGCGGCACAGCTCCGGCGCCGAAATTCCACAAATAACTTCCGACCAATCCTGTAGAGTTGTCGCTAAATACCAAGGTGTCGTTGGTACACGATCCTGATGGTGCGGCCACAGCAAAGTCAGCCACCGGTGCGGGGTCGTTGTTGAAAATGGAAATATCATCTATCGCAATATCAGAAGCGAAATCCGGCCCGGTAACCCCCCGGAAAATGAACTGAACCTGGGTGCCTAAATAAGGGGTCAAATCGACCAATCGTTGCAGCCATTGGTTGCCTTGGCTACCATACAGTCCGGGCGTTATGTCTTGAATCAAAACGCCGTCCGACATAATATCCAAGTGAATCTCGCCCACGTTAGATCCATTCATGTGGTACCAAAACGAAAGTTGGCCGCTGGTGATACCGGAAAGATCAACACAAGGAGAGTAGAGCAGGGCAGTGCTGTTGAAGCATGAAGTGGCTTCGAGGTAAAGGTACTTTCCGTTGTTTCCCGTGTGGTCCGACGTTGGGCCTGTTCCTGTGGATGGTGTTGAACCACTGTTTGTGCGCCAGTCGGTGTTGTCGTTGGGGTCGTTTCTCCAGCCATTGCTCAGGTTGCACACTATGGCGCAGTTGGTAGCGGTTCCGCAATTGGTAAAGCTGTCAAATGTTTCGGTAAATCCTGCCGCTTGTCCGGCAGTTACGGTTATGGCCGCGCTTTGGGTAATGGTGTCGGATCCATTCCAGTTGCTCACTATTTGCTGAATGCTGTATGTTCCTGTATTGTGAAAGAACACTTGCGGATTGACGCTGGTGGCGCTTGTTCCGTTCACAAAACTGAAGGTGGCTGGCGTAATATTCCATTGGTAGGATGTGGGAATATTTGAACTGTTGTCCGACAAGGTCAGCACTTCGGCATTGCAAATGGTATTGGCCGATACCGCGAATCCGGCAGTAGGAGCCAGGGTATAGTTGTACACTGAAATGTCGTCAATGGCCAAATCGCTGTAAAATCCAGCGCCGGTGTAGCCGCGCACCCTTATTTTTATGGTCTGACCCACGAATTGGTTCAGGCTCACGATCCATTGCAGCCATTGGTTTCCTTGGTTGCCTTGGCGCGGCACATCCACATCTTCTACCCAACCAGTTGTTTCGGAATAGATATCGAAATGCAGGCTGTTTTGCTCAACGCCAAACATGTGGTACCAAATGCTCGCCACGGGTGCCGTAAGGTTTGAAAGGTCAATACAAGGCGAAATGAGTTCAGCCCGCTGGAAGGTGCATCCACCGGAAGATTCCAGATATAGATATTTTCCCTGCCCGGTGCCAAGGGTGTGGTCGTTGGTAGGACCCGTGCTTGCTGTGGCTGTAGTCCCGCTATTCACACGCCAATCGATATCGTCCGCAAAAGCATTGATGTTGTTGAACCAGCCGCCGCCCAAAGCACACACGGTAGCGCCACAATTGGTGGTAACCGCACAGTTGCTGTAGCTGTCAAAGTTTTGGACAAAAGGTGCTTGTATTGTTAACGTGGTGTCGGCTACAAAATCGAAGCGGATGGTATCGTTGTAAGCGTTTTGATCGCTATTGGCAAACACGAAAGCTTCAAACGAATAGGGTGTTCCGGACGCAAGGCTTATAGCCGCCGGAAAAGCTACCGACTGCGAAGTGCCGCCCATGATGGTATCTGGCAAAGTGAGGCTTACAATTGCCTGATTGTTGAGCGAATAGGCCACAGTGAACCCATAAATTGGGTTGCTGCTGATGTTCTTCACCAAAAGCCGAACTTCGGTGTTGCTCAAATTTTCACAGCTAAAGAAATTGCCGGCTGTTGGGCTGATGGCTTCAATTGCTAGGTCATTGGTTAAGGAACAGTTGTTCAAACCTGCAGGAACAAGAATGGAAATGGATTGCCTTCCTTTCGTTCCGTCTACTGTTACAGCCCTTATGTTGTACCAGTTGTCTTTGCTTGGATCGTGACTCAAAACAATTCCGGGCGAAGAAGTGTGAACAGAAATAGAATCCATCCATTTGGAGCCCAATTGGCTGATTTCATAGGATCCGGCTTCGACAACCCCATTCCAGATAAAAGCAATAGAATCAGGACATACGAAGGTGGCTTGAAATCCTGTAGGCACGCCAATGATGGCAAATTTCTGTATGCTTTCACTGCTTAGGCCACCTCTTGAAATGCGCACCTTGGCACTATTAGCCGATACAGAAGGAACGGTCCAGGTAAGGTTTCGAGCCGTGGGACCGGGGCTTGCAATTGTTGTCCACGTAGCACCATTATTTAAGGTGTATTCCAAAAGGAAATTCCCACTGCCACCAAAGGCGTCCCAGCGAATAATTTCTTGCTGCCCGGGCACAAAACCCTCGCCACCAATGGGGTAGGTAAGCACTACAGACGGCATGATTACTTCGTACACTACTACAAACGACTGCGGACCTTGTGGTACAGAGGCGCCATTCACCATTATGGTATAGGTGCCCGCCGGTGGGTTCTCGAGCGTTACTTGCTCCACGTTGTTTCTATAGTCCACCGCGCGAATGGCATTTGCATTTAGGGCAGTGGTGGAAGGCGTATGGTCCAACACCCATGGATCGTATACCGTAGCGTTGGGCGCGGTCACTTGCAGTTTCAGGTCGTTTACCAGCGCAAGCAATGAGTTGGCGGTGCCTTCGTAGTCGTTCCAATAGAGCATCACACGAACTTCTTGAGCGCCTGTAGGTACCGTTATGCTGAAGGTTTTCGTGGCGTTCGTTGTCACTGTTTCCTCAAAGTAATTGTTGTTTTCAAGCGTTTGGTAGGCTCTGCGGGCATTGATGCGTCCATAGCCAAATCGGAAGTCCGGACCGGGATTTCCCAAATCGTCCGCCGTGTTCATCAATGCCGCTTTAATCAAAGCGGATGGCGGGTCGTTGCCGTTGTTTAAGGTTTTGTAGCCGTCGTATAGTTGGGCAAGAACACCTGAAGTTCCTGGGCACGACATAGAAGTGCCGGATGCGCTGTAGTAGGTGTTGTTCTCTCCTGTGCTTACCACACTGCTACCCACAGCGCAGATGTCGGGTTTTATGCGTACGTCGGTGGTTGGGCCACGGCTCGAGAAACCTGCTAGGACATCCACATTTGAGAGCGCGCCTACCGCTATGCCGTTTTTGGCAATTTTTACTCCTCCGGTAATGTTTCCCCATCCGGCGCCGGCACCATAGCCACAGTCGGCAGCACCTTCATTTCCTGCTGAAAACACAGACATCAAATGAGGCATCATACGGATGCGTTGGTCGGTGGTGCGGGCGAAAGTGGTGTAACCTGCATTACAACCGTTCGACAATGAATTGGAAGTGATGCGCACATTGTAGCTGTTGTAGTGCAGCGAAATGCTGTCCAAATTGTTCCAATAGCTGTACACCAAAAGTCCGGCATCACGCGCCTGGCCGTGGTGTTGCGAGTTGAGATTGCCCGCACCCAAAATGGTTCCCGCTACGTGGTCGCCATGGTCGCCACCGTTGGAAGTAGTGAAAGTATTTATAATGCGGTTGTGGAAATCAATATGTTGACCCACCACGCCCAAGCCTATGTTCACACCACTGCCATCTATGCGTGTAGCACCCGGAAATTCGGGTGAAATGTAGTTGGAGCGGTGGTTGCTGGTGCCTGTGTAGTTTTCCAGTTCCGGATCGGGAGAAGTTTCTTCAAGGTATTGTACAAAAGGAAACTGCGCGAGAAGCGGCCATTCTGCGAGCGGTAGGGAAATTTCCAACAAACCATTCTCCAGTGGTTTATATACAGTCCAAGAGCTGCGGTTCAGGGCGGCATGCACTGCCTGAATGGGATATCCGGGGAAAAACAAAACCACCAAACGGATGTGGTCGTTTCCATCTATCGAATGACTTTGATAATCTCTATTAAAGAGCTTGAGGCTCATTTTCCATTCGGGCGCAATTTCATTCACACTGCGCACTTTGGCTTTTTCCAAAAGAGAAAAATCGGCCTGAATAGAAATTTTCGCGAAGAAACTGTTGTAGGGCATATAGTCGAGCAACTCGATACCCGCTTGCATGAGTTCTGCTTTCATTTCATTGTCCGGCAGGTGGTCAAATTCCACTAGCCTGTAGGCAAAACCTACCTCGATTTCGAATGGTTTGAAATCCGGTACCGCTGCGAATTGCGCAACATTGCTGTTGAATTCTACGGTTTGCGATTGGAAAAGTATTTGGTTTTGTGCTTGAGAAGTTAAGCTGAGTGCGGCTAGGCAGATAAAGAGTATAAAGCTTCTTTTCATCTATTGGTTTTTCGTTTAGGAGCCCTTTTGGACGGTTATCAATTGGCCAAATGTAACTATTGACTTTCGCATGCGTGCATTGCCTTTCGGCTAATCTTAAACCAGATTAAAAATGCACTTGGATTAATTCATTTAATTTGGGCTAATTCAAACCAGCACCATGTACCGAATGTTCAGGATCATAATCGCTTTTCTACTCTTTACCCAACTTGCTCAATCACAGACACCGGAGTGGAGCAGTTCAGAGATATTTCACGAAATAGAGAAGTTGGGCCGATTGCCCCGGGTGCTTTATGTGGCCGCCCATCCGGATGATGAAAACACGCGGCTGATCACTTGGCTGGCCAACGACGCCAAGGTGGAAGTGGCCTATGTGAGCCTCACCCGCGGTGATGGGGGACAAAACTTAATAGGCCCGGAATTGGGCTCAGAGCTTGGCGTTATTCGCACACAAGAGTTGCTACAAGCACGGAGAATTGATGGCGGTATCCAGTATTTCACCCGTGCAGTCGATTTTGGTTATTCTAAAAGTGCCGAAGAAACTTTTGAGCAATGGGGAAAGGACGAAATGCTGCGCGATATGGTGTACATCATCCGTCATTTTAAGCCGGATGTGATTATCAACCGCTTTCCGCCGGACGACAGAGGGGGCCACGGCCACCACACCGCCAGTGCCATGCTCAGTATCGAAGCCTTTGACATGGCGGGGAATGCGGAGGTCTTTCCCGATCAGCTGGAGTATGTAGATGTGTGGAGTCCCACGCGGTTGTTTTGGAATGCCAGCAGTTGGTGGATGAAAGAGTTGCGAGAAATCACCCGGACCAATGCCGAGTACGTTGTTTTGGACATTGGCCAGTATTCTCCCGTTTTGGGCCGCTCCATGGGCGATATCGGTGGCGAAAGCCGCAGCCAGCACCGCAGCCAAGGCTTTGGCGCCGAGCGCAGCCGTGGGCAAATGCCGGAGCACTTGCAGTTTGTGAAAGGAAAGCCACATAGCACGGGACTTTTCGACGACCTGGCTTGGAACTGGCAAGATGCAGGGCAAAAGAAACTGTACAAATTGCATGGACAAATTGTGAAGGAATTTGATTTTAAGGCGCCGCACAAGTCCATCCCGAAATTGATTCAGTTTCGAAACATGATGCTTCAATCGGGAT
The DNA here is from genome assembly GCA_964490025.1 of uncultured Cryomorphaceae bacterium. Classification (GTDB taxonomy): domain Bacteria; phylum Bacteroidota; class Bacteroidia; order Flavobacteriales; family ECT2AJA-044; genus CAZBBV01. Next base: position 6,679 of record CAZBBV010000018.1, read on the forward strand.
ACGAAAGGAGCGACATTAAACTAAAGCGCGTGGACCAGATCATTATGGCCTGTGCGGGTTTTTGGATGGACTGGACAACGGTAGCTGCCAGTGGCGCCACGGGCGAGGAGGTGACCACAGTGCTGCGCATGATTAAAAGAAGTGATGTTAATCTGAGCGCATCTGCTATGTGGCAAAACCAAGCATCTGACTTCAGCTTTCCCATTTCAAATATTTTGCTGACAGACACCTTTAAGATTCAATTGCCTGAAAATGCTTCTACGCCCTACTGGTTGGAACAAGACTATGGAACCCTTTTCTCCATTCCCTCTCCTGATTTCACAGGTAAGCCCGATCGGGAAGACGAATTGCGCTTGAATATGGTAGCCAGTATTGAAGGCGTGGAGATACGCTTTCAGGTGCCGTTGCGCTATCGCAAGGTTGACCGCGTACTGGGCGATATTTCGCAGCCATTCGTTGTAAAACCCGCATTGGAACTGTGGTTCGAGAAAGGCAGCTACCTCTTCCCGAGTCCTGATTCTACCTACAGCGTTACGCTATTTGTAAGAAACAATAGCCAAGAGGAGAAGACTTTCAACATCAACTTGTACATCCCGCGGTCGTGGGTGTTGATGAACAGCTATATGCAAGAAACGTTGGCTGCAGGCCGGACGGCGGAGTATCGGTTTGAAGTGAAACCCGGTGGGATGAATTCTACCTACAAGGCCGTGGCTGAAATAAATTGCAACGACGAGTTGTACGACAGCTATCAAAAACTCATTTCCTACGAACACATTCCCAATCAGGCCATTGGTTATCGCGCCGAGTCGAAATGGATGTTCGAAGACATTCAGGTGGATGTGAAAAAGGTGGCCTACATCATAGGCGCGGGAGATGATGTCCCGCTGGCATTAGAAAATTTGGGAATCACTGTTAGCTATCTCAACGAAACGAATATCTCCACCACCGACCTTAGCCAATTCGAGGTAATTATTACCGGAATACGCGCCTACAACAATCAGCTTTGGCTACTCGACGAACACCACCGACTGATGGAATATGTAGAAAACGGTGGAAAGTTGATCGTGCAATACCTCACCCGCGACGTGAACATGCAAAAAACAGCACCTGAAGGCTTTGTTCACGGTAGGGCCAGGGTAACGGATGAGCATTCACCTGTCGACATGGTGCTTCCGGAGCATGCCATCTTCAATTATCCGAACAAAATAGGGGAAAGCGACTTTGAAGGCTGGGTGCAGGAGCGGGGGATTTATTTTTTAGACCAATGGCCCGAAGGCGCTCAGACGCCCGTTGCATTCACCGATCCAGGAGAAGAGCCCCATCTTGGCAGCTTGGTCATCTATCCTATGGGCGAAGGCTATTTTGTTTATACAGGTATTGCCTTTTTCCGCCAATTGCCGGAAGGCGTTTCCGGAGCATATAAGCTTTTCGCAAACCTAATCTCCTTGAAACCATGAGCGAAAACCGACCTCCGTGGTTTAAGAACTGGAAAGGCATGTACCTCTTTGTGCTGGGCGTATTGGCCCTGCAAATCGTGGTGTATTATATCATAACCATGGCTTTCTGATGCAAACATTTGATTGGATAGTCCTCATCAGTACCTTGGTGGCCATAGTGGCCTACGGTACTTACAAAACCCGCAAGAATACAGGCTTGGACAGCTACCTGAAAGGCGACAACGAAATGCGTTGGGGCACTATCGGTCTTTCCATAATGGCCACGCAGGCCAGCGCCATCACTTTTCTATCCACCCCCGGAATGGCTTTCGACTCGGGCATGCAATTCCTTCAGTTTTATATAGGTCTGCCCATAGCCATGGTGCTGCTCAGCGCTTTTGTGTTGCCCAACTATTACCGACTAAAGGTGTACACCGCCTATGAATTTCTAGAGTCTCGCTTCGACCTCAAGACACGCATGTTCACCGCCATGCTTTTTTTGGTACAAAGAGGACTTAGTGCGGGGATCACGATTTATGCTCCGGCCATCATACTCAGCTCCATGTTGGGTTGGGATCTGAACACTACTTGTCTCATGGTTGGTCTTTTAGTGATTCTATACACTGTTTCCGGGGGTACACGAGCCGTTAGTCTCACCCAGAAATGGCAAATGGGCGTCATCATGTTGGGGCTCACGGTGGCCTTTATCATCCTCATTTTTAAGCTACCTGAAGGCGTGGGCTTTGCCGGAGCGGTGGAGACAGCCGGCCACATGGGCAAGTTGGAGATCATCAATTTCAATCTCGACCTAGATAACCGATATACCATTTGGTCGGGCATATTTGGCGGCGTGTTTCTGTTCATGTCCTATTTCGGCACAGATCAGTCGCAGGTGCAGCGCTACCTGGGCGGCAAGAGCCTCACAGAAAGCCGAATGGGCCTCATGTTTAACGGCTTGCTGAAAATACCCATGCAGTTTTTCATCCTTTTTATTGGCGTCATGGTGTTCGTCTTTTTCCAATACTACAGGCCACCGGTTTTCTTTAATCAAGCGCTAAAGACGCAGATAGAGCAAAGCGAACACCGCGATTTGTTTGCGAAAATTGAAGGAGATTACAATGCGGTGTGGGGCGAGAAAGAGGCATTGCTCGTGGAATGGAACGAGACCAAAAGTCCGGAAACATGGCAACAAGTGATGGAACTTGAAAGCACAAGCAATGAAATTAGGCAGACCTATAAGGACAACATTGCGGTGCTTTTTCCTGACAAGGAAAGGAAGGACACCGACTATATATTCCTCACCTGGGTGCTCAACTATTTGCCGGTGGGCATGGTGGGTTTGCTGATGGCCGTAATACTTAGTGCAGCCATGAGCAGCACTTCCGGCGAACTGAATGCGCTGGCATCCACCACGGTAGTTGACTTTTACAAACGAACCATGCGACAAGATGCCTCCGAGAAACATTACCTAATGGCCTCGCGCTTGTTCACTGTATTCTGGGGTTTCATGGCCTTGCTTTTCGCGCTCTACGCCTCGCTTTTCGAAAATTTAATTGAAGCCGTGAATATTTTAGGAAGTCTGTTCTACGGCACTGTTCTGGGCATTTTCCTCATGGCTTTCTTCATTCGCTATGTGAAATCGGAGGCTGTGTTTATCGCGGCCATATTGTCTCAAACGGCTGTGCTGGGTTTCTTCTTTTCGTATGAAAAAAGCATTGGATTCCTTTGGTACAACTTCATTGGTTGCGCGTTGGTCGTAGCCCTGGGAATCTCTTTGCAATTCATTTTACCTAAGTTTTTAACCGAAAAAATGGAATAGCTATGTTTCCTCAAGGCCATCCGCTGCGCATTTCCTCTTTCGATCATTACAAAGAATTGTATGCACAAAGTGTAGAAAATCCAATTTCATTTTGGAATGAAGTAGCTGAAGCCTACCAATGGCGCAGGAAATGGGACAACACGCTGGAATGGAATTTTGAAACTGCCGAAACGCAATGGTTCCAAGGCGCCAAACTCAATATCACTGAAAATTGCCTTGACCGGCACTTGAAAGACCGCGGAAACAAGCTGGCCTTGATTTGGGAGCCAAACGACCCGCGAGAGCGCTTTGTGCGCTTGACTTATCGCGAGTTGCACGAGCGTGTGTGTCAGATGGCCAATGTGCTCAAGAAACACGGCATAGGAAAAGGAGATAGGGTGTGTTTGTACATGCCCATGATTCCTGAATTGGCCATTGCTGTTTTGGCTTGCGCCAGAATTGGTGCGGTACACAGCGTTGTCTTTGCCGGTTTTAGCGCCCATGCGCTGGCCGGACGCATTGAAGATGCCAATGCCAAGATGGTGATTACCTCCGACGGGCTATTTCGCGGCAGCAAAGAAATTCCTGTAAAAAGGGTAGTGGACGAAGCTTTGGAGAATTGCCCCAGCGTGCAAAGCGTGTTGGTGGCAGAAAGGGTGCAATGGGCGGTGAACATGCAGGCGGGCCGCGACTTTTGGCTGCACGAAGAATTGGAAGGCACGTCGAAGCAGTGCGAAGCGGAAGAGATGGATGCCGAAGATTTACTCTTTATACTTTACACCAGTGGCAGCACGGGAAAGCCCAAAGGCGTGGTGCATACCTGTGGTGGATACATGGTGTACACAGGCTACACTTTTGCCAATGTGTTTCAATACAACGAAAGCGACATCTATTGGTGCACAGCCGACATTGGATGGGTTACAGGACACAGCTATATACTTTACGGTCCGCTTCTCAATGGCGCCACCACTGTGATGTTTGAAGGCGTTCCAACGCATCCTTCGCCGGGACGTTTCTGGCAAGTGTGCGACAAGAATGGTGTGAACCAATTTTACACTGCGCCCACAGCCATCCGTTCGCTCATGTCATTCGGCGAAGACCATGTGCTGAGCTACAGCCTGGATTCTCTAAAGGTTATCGGCACTGTGGGCGAGCCCATCAACGAAGAGGCGTGGCACTGGTACCACATCCATGTGGGAAAAGAGCGCTGCCCGGTGGTGGACACCTGGTGGCAAACCGAAACCGGCGGCATCATGATTTCAGGCGCAGGGCAGCACAGCCCCATGCGGCCGAGTTATGCAGGCTATCCGCTGCCCGGCGTGCAACCAGTTTTGCTCGACCAGAATGGAAATTTGATCAAAGAGAATGGGGTAGAAGGGCTGCTTTGCATAGCTTTTCCGTGGCCGGGCATTTTGCGCACCACCTATGGCGACCATGAGCGCTGCGTGAAAACCTATTTTTCAGCTTTCAAAAACCACTACTTCACCGGAGATGGCGCACGCCGCGACGAGCAGGGCATGTACCGAATCATTGGCCGTGTGGATGATGTGATCAATGTATCCGGCCACCGCTTTGGCACAGCCGAAATAGAAAACGCTATAAACAGCAACGTGCATGTGGTAGAAAGTGCGGTGGTGGGATTTCCACACGAAATCAAAGGTCAAGGCATTTATGCCTACGTAATTGTGTCGGACGCGGTGATTCATGAAGAAGTTCTCCGAGCGGAAATCACAGAAAGTGTGGTAGCGGAGATTGGCAAGATAGCCCGACCCGACAAGATTCAGATTGTTCCGGGCTTGCCAAAAACCCGTAGTGGAAAGATTATGCGGCGCATTCTGAGGAAAATAGCGGAAGGCGACACCGGCAACTTGGGAGATGTGAGCACCTTGCTCGACCCTGATGTGGTAGAAGAGATAAAAGCAGGAGCCCTGTAAGTTTTACTGATTGACGTAGATAACAATATCGCGGATGATGGGTTTCAGTCCGCTGAGGAAGAACTCAATCGCGATTACCATCACAATAAGGCCCATTAAGCGCATCATAATTTTACTGCCTGTTCTGCCCAGCACTTTCATGATGTGGGTGGCGCTGAGGAGTATGAGCAGCACGAGAGCCAAAACAACAATGACCGCCACAAAAAATGCCACTTGATGCGTCAAAGTCTTGGCGTCGCTCATAAGCACTATGGCGTTGGTAATGGCGCCCGGACCAATAATCATAGGAATGGCCAATGGTGTAACAGAAATATCGCCTACGTATTCGGCTACTTTGTCTTTTGGGATGCGCATCTTAGAGAAGCGCGCTTGAAGCATATCGTAGCCCACCAAGAAGAAGATTATCCCACCCACTATCCTAAAGCTCGCCACGGAGATTCCGAAGAAATCAAAAAGGATGTTTCCGGAAAATGCAAATAGGGTAACCGTGATAAGGGAAACCAGAATCGCTTTGAGTGCCGTGCTGCGCCGCTGATCAGGGGTGAGGCTGGCGGTCATGGTCATAAAAACCGGCATCACACCAAAAGGGTTGATAATGGTGAAAAACGCAGTAAAAACGACCAATCCGAAAGAAAACCATTGTTCCATAATGCGCAAATGCTTTGCGGCGCGAAAGTAGGGCTTCTTTACGCAATTGGCGACCTGGAATCATATTATTGAGCATAAAAAAAGCCTCCCGAAGGAGGCTTTTATTGAAATTGATTTGGCTTACCATTTTGCCATTTCTTCTCGAATCATTTCTTCGTAGGTAAAAGGTTTTCCGCTTTCGGTAGCTTGCATTAGGCCTGCTTCTAATGCAACTTGCCCTTGTGCCTTAGCATCTTCCACTCGGCCTAAGTCGAAAAGAATTTCTGCTTTCATCCAGTTGGGGTACCACTGTGTGTTGTCCAGTTCCAAAGACATTTCAATGTATTTCAATGCCATCTCAAGATCGCCACTTGTGTGCATATATCCTGCTGCATTTCGGTACACACGGGCATTTTTCGGATCTTCTTTAATGGCTCTTTCAATGTTAGCCAGGGCTTGTTCTTTCACATCTACTTCAAGATTAAGCACCACTTTCTTACCCGCCCATTCGAATGTCAACTCGCCTTTGTCGTCTGAAATGTTGTCGAACGAAAAAGTCATAGACTCCAGGTTGCGACCTTCCATAGCTTTTACGCTCACTCTGATGGCGTTGTTCTTTTCGTCATATCCGT